>JALYWZ010000060.1 GCA_030852505.1 Myxococcota bacterium
CGACGCGCTGGAGCGTCGCGACTTTCGACCGATGCGGGAGGGCGTCGAGATCGCGGAGCTCTACAAGGACGAACGCTCGGGCGCTTCGGCAGCATTGCTCCGCTACTCGCCCGGCGCGCGCGTGCCTCGCCACGAGCACCCCGGCTACGAACACATCCTGGTGCTCGAGGGCAGCCAGCGCGACGAGCACGGCGAATACACGGCGGGCACGTTCGTGGTGAACCCGCCGGGGACGTCACATTCCGTCGAGAGTCCGAGTGGTTGCCTGGTGTTGATCGTCTGGCAGCAACCGATTCATTTCGTGAGCGAGGCGGATTGACATGCCCGTGTCGCTATTTCGAAACAGGACCGAAACGCCTCTCCGGGGATGACAGTGGCGTCCGCGACCCGCCGCACGCAGCGGCTCGGCGTTCGGACCACTGGTGCAGGAGAGAGCGCATGAAAATCCGTATTCCGACGATCCTAGTTGGCGTTTTGGGACTGATAGCGGGTGCCTGTAAGGGCCCCTCGGCCGGCACGAGCCCGGCTCCGGCTGAAAGCGCCAAGGCGCCGGATGCGGCTCTTGCCCCGGCTCCCGCCGACACGGCGGCGTCCGAGACTGGCCCGATCAAGGTGGGCATTCTGCACTCCCTGTCCGGCACCATGGCGATCAGCGAGACGTCTCTGAAGGACGTGGCGCTGATGACGATCGAGCAGATCAACCAGGCGGGCGGCGTCCTCAAGCGCAAGCTCGAGCCGGTGGTCGTGGATCCGGCCTCCAACTGGCCGCTGTTCGCCGAGAAGGCGCGCGAGCTGATCCAGAAGGAGAAGGTCTCGGTCGTGTTCGGCTGTTGGACCTCGGTGTCGCGCAAGAGCGTGCTGCCGGTGTTCGAAGAGCTGAACGGCCTGCTCTTCTACCCGGTGCAGTACGAAGGCGAAGAGAGCTCCTACAACGTGTTCTACACGGGCGCTGCGCCGAACCAGCAGGCGATTCCCGCCGTCGAGTACTTGATGGGTGCGAAGGGCGGCGGCGCCAAGAAGTGGGTGCTGCTCGGTACCGACTACGTGTACCCGCGCACCACCAACAAGATCTTGCGTTACTTCCTGACGTCCAAGGGCGTGCCCGAGGCGAACATCATGGAGAAGTACACGCCGTTCGGTCACTCGGACTACCAGACCATCGTTTCCGACGTGAAGAAGTTCGCGGCCGGTACGCCCACCGCCGTGGTCTCGACCATCAACGGCGACTCGAACGTTCCTTTCTACAAGGAGCTCGCGAACCAGGGCCTCAAGGCCTCGGATATTCCGGTCGTCGCGTTCTCCGTCGGTGAAGAAGAGCTGCGCGGCATCGACACCAAGCCCCTGGTCGGTCACCTCGCCGCCTGGAACTACTTCATGTCGATCGACACGCCCGAGAACAAGAAGTTCATCTCGGACTGGAAGGCCTACGCGAAGGCCAAGAACCTGCCGGACGCCGACAAGCGCGTCACCAACGATCCGATGGAAGCGACGTACATCGGCATCAAGATGTGGGCCCAGGCCGCCGAGCAGGCCGGGACGACCAACATCGACGCGGTCCGTCAGGCCATCGGTTATCAGACGGTGAAGGCGCCCTCGGGCTTCGTGATCTCGATGGACGCGAAGAACCATCACCTCCACAAGCCGGTGTTCATCGCCGAGGTGAAGGCCGACGGTCAGTTCCAGGTCGTGGAGAAGACCGAGGGTCCGATCCGCGCTCAGGCCTGGAGCCCCTTCATTCCCGAGAGCTCGAAGAAGGTTGCGGATTGGACGTTCCCCTGGGTGTGCGGCAACTGCACCGAGGCGAAGTTCAAGTCCGAGGCCGCGGTGGCCGCTGTTGAGCCGGCCGCCAAGTAGTCCACGCTCGTTTTTCAGCTAGCGCCGGGGCGGCGTGGACGATTGCGCCGCCCTGGCATCGAGCCTGCGATGCCCAAGCTATTCGTGAAAATTTTGCTGCTGTGCGCGCTGTTCGCGGCGTTCTCGAGCCCGGCCCGCGCCGATCAACTCTCCGAAGACTTGCGCGCGTTGAACTCGAGCGACCGCGGCAAGGTGGAGAGCGCGGTCAACTCGATCCTGGCGCGGCGCGACGCTCAGGCGCTGTCGATCCTGGTCGCGCTGCTCGACGACGAGCTGCAAGTCGACGCCGCCGGTAACGCCTACCGCGTGACCGCCGACGGTAGCATCACGGTGCTGAGCGCCGGCGCACCGCCCAAGCCCGAGAACGGCAAGCCGCCGCTGGTCGACAACCAGCTGCGCCGCACGCTGGAGCCGGCGATCGCCTCGCTGCGCCTCACTGCCCCGGACAAGGACGTCCGGCTCGAGGCCGCCGAAGATCTGGCCAAGCGACGCAACGACGAGCTCGCTCCGGTCGTGCGCAAGGCGCTGTCGGTGGAAAAGGACTCCGAGGTCAAGGCCAAGCTCGAGCTGGCGCTCGCCCCGCTGGACCTTTCGGGCACCGACGTCGCGCTCAAGCTGCGCGCACTGCACGCCATCGAGGCGTCGGCCGATCCCAATTTCAAGCCCGACGTCGAGCGCGTGCTCGAGCGCACCCCGAGCGGAGAGTTCCGCGAGAAGAGCTCCGAGGTGCGGTTGGCGGCCGATAGCGCCAAGTCGGCGATCGAGCTCCGGGCGCTGTGGTTCGGGCTGATTGGTCACCTGTTTTACGGTCTGAGCCTCGGCAGCGTGCTCTTGCTCGCGGCGCTCGGGCTCGCGATCACCTTCGGCCTGATGCGCGTGATCAACATGGCGCACGGCGAGCTGTTGATGATCGGCGCGTACTCGACCTACGTCGTACAGAAGGCCTTCCAGAGCTACCTGCCGGATCATTCGGACTGGTACCTGGTGTGCTCGATCCCCGTGGCGTTCGTGGTATCCGCAGCGATCGGCGTGTTGCTCGAGCGCACGGTGATCCGCTTCTTCTACGGTCGCCCGCTCGAAACGCTGCTCTGCACCTGGGGCATCTCGCTGATCCTGATCCAGACCGTGCGCCTGATCTTCGGCGCCCAGAACGTCACGGTCGCGAACCCGAGCTTCATCGCCGGCGGCGTCGAGCTCTTGCCCGGCTTCGTGCTCACCTACAGCCGCGTCGCCGTGATCCTGTTCGCGGCGGTGGTGGTGGCTTTCGTCTGGTTCATGCTGCAGCGCACGCCGCTCGGCCTGCACGTGCGAGCGGTGACCCAGAACCGGGCCATGGCCGCGAGCATGGGCATCTCCACGCGACGCGTGGACATGTGGACCTTCGGAATCGGCTCCGGTGTGGCCGGGCTCGGCGGCGTGGCGCTGTCGCAGCTCGGTAACGTGGGGCCCGAGCTCGGTCAGGGCTACATCGTCGATTCGTTCATGGTCGTGGTGCTGGGCGGAGTCGGCAAGCTGGCGGGCACGCTCGCGGGCGCCTTCGGCCTCGGCATCGTCAACAAGCTGCTCGAGCCGGTGGCCGGCGCCGTGCTCGGAAAGATCGCGATCTTGGTGTTCATCATCCTGTTCATCCAGCGGCGGCCGCAGGGCATCTTTGCGCTCAAGGGCCGCGCCGCGGAGGTCTCGTGAGCGACGAGAAATCGGCAGCGGCAGCGCCCGCAGCCCAGCCGAAAACGGCGGCGCCCGCGGCGGTTCGCCTCGAGAGCGTGCTATCCAAGCGCGGCTACCTGAGCTTCGCCGTGCTGCTCGCGCTGAGCGTGGCGATCGTGCCGATCCTGAACGGCCTGCCGCCGGACTCTGCGTTGCACCTGCCGGACTACCTGGTCACGCTGTTCGGCAAGTTCTTCTGCTTTGCCACGGTCGCAGTCGCGATGGACCTGCTCTGGGGCTACGCCGGGATCTTGAGTCTCGGGCACGGCGTGTTCTTCGCGCTCGGTGGCTACGCCATGGGCATGTACCTGATGCTCGCGATCGGCGATGCCGGCGTGTATCGCAGCAAGCTGCCCGACTTCATGGTGTTCCTCGATTGGAAGGAGCTGCCCTGGTTCTGGAAGCCGTTCGACAACTTCCTGTTCGCCTGCCTGGCGGCGATGCTGGTGCCCGGTTTGCTCGCGTATTGCTTCGGGTTCTTCGCGTTCCGCTCGCGGATCCGCGGCGTGTATTTCTCGATCATCACGCAGGCGCTGACCTTCGCGCTGATGCTCTTGTTCTTCCGCAACGAGACGGCGCTCGGCGGGAACAACGGTCTCACGAACTTCAAGGAGATTTACGGCTATTCTCTGCACGAGCAGAGCACGAAGCTGATGCTGTACATGCTGTCGGCGGCGGGGCTGTTCGTGGCCTTCCTGATCGCGCGCTTCGTCACGACCTCGAAGGCCGGCCGCGTGCTCCGCGCGATCCGCGACGAGGAGAGCCGTACCATGTTCGCCGGCTACAACCCGACGAATTACAAGCTGTTCGTGTACACGCTGTCGGCGGTGATCTGCGGCTTTGCGGGCGCGCTGTACGTTCCGCAGGTCGGGATCATCAACCCGAGCGAGCTCCAACCCTCGAACTCGATCGAGATGGCGATCTGGGTCGCGGTCGGAGGGCGAGGGAGCCTGATCGGCGCGCCGATCGGCGCCTTCGTCGTGAACGGCGCGAAGAGCTGGTTCACGGTGGCGATGCCGGAGTTCTGGCTGTACGTGCTCGGCGCACTGTTCATCGCCGTCACTTTGTTCTTGCCGCAAGGCTTGGTCGGCGCCCTCGAGCGCGTCCGGGTGAAGAAATGAGCGCAACCGAATCTGCACCGCTGAACGCCGCCGTGGAAGAGCCGATCGAGCCGGCCAGGCCCGCGCCCCGCGCCGAGGCAGAAACCAAAGGGCCCGCCGACAAGGCCCCTGACTCGCCGCGAAAAGGCCGCAGTCCGAGGATCAGCTGGTTGCCGAAGAAGCGAACCGTCGACCAGTCTCGGGTCGACGAGCTCACCCACGGCCGCAAGGCCTTGCTGTGCGTGGATAGCGTGAGCGTCAGCTTCGACGGCTTCAGGGCGCTCGACAACCTCACGCTGGTGCTCGACGAAGGCGAGCTCCGTTGCATCATCGGCCCGAACGGCGCCGGCAAGACCACGCTGCAAGACGTGATCACGGGCAAGACCAAGCCCGACAGCGGCTCCGTGTTTTTGATCGGCGACGACCAGGACCTCACCCAGCTCCGCGAGGACGAGATCGCGCAGCGCGGCGTGTGCCGGAAGTTCCAGCGCCCGACCGTGTTCCAGGGTCACAGCGTGTTCGAGAACCTGGAGCTCACGCTGCCCGGCAAGAAGCGCGTGTTCTCGTCGCTGTTCGCGCGGCTCACCCGCACGGAGCGGGAGAAGATCGAGCGCGTGCTCGAGATCATCGGCCTGAAGGACGAGGCGCAAAAGCGCGCCGGCTTGCTCTCACACGGGCAGAAACAGTGGCTCGAGATCGGCATGCTCTTGTCGCAGGAGCCGCGCGTGCTGCTGGTGGACGAGCCGGTCGCGGGCATGACCCACCGAGAGACGGAGAAGACGGCCGAGCTCTTGAACAGCCTGGCTGGCGATCACACCGTGGTGGTCGTGGAGCACGACATGGAGTTCGTGCGCAGCATTGCCAAGACGGTGACCGTGCTCCACGAAGGGCGCGTGCTCGCCGAGGGCTCGATGGACGCCGTTCAGGCCGATCCGAAGGTGATCGAGGTGTACTTGGGAGGCGCGGATGCTTGAGGTCGCGAAGCTGAACCAGTTTTACGGCGAGAGCCACACGCTCTGGGACATGGACCTCGAGATCCCGGAGGGCTCGTGCACCTGTTTGATGGGCAGAAACGGGGTTGGCAAGACCACGCTCTTGAAGACCGTCATGGGCATCCTCAAGAGCCAGTCGGGCAAGATCAGCTTCGGCAAGGGCGAGATCACCAAGAGCGCGCCCGAGTCGCGTGCCCGCGCCGGCATCGGCTACGTGCCGCAGGGTCGCGACATCTTCAGCCAGCTCACGGTCGACGAGAACCTGCGCGTGGGGCTTGCCGCGCGCCCCGACGGCAAGAAGGAGATCCCGGAGCGGATCTTCGAGCTGTTCCCGGTCTTGAAGAGCATGATGCGCCGGCGCGGCGGCGACCTGTCCGGCGGCCAGCAGCAACAGCTGGCGATGGGCCGCGCACTCGCGCTCGATCCCAAGCTCTTGATCCTCGACGAGCCCACCGAGGGCATTCAGCCGAACATCGTCTCGCACATCGCCGATGTGCTGCTCGAGCTGAACCGCAGCGAGAAGCTGACGATCCTGCTCGTCGAGCAGAAGCTGCCGTTCGTGCGCAAGGTGGCGGACCGCTTCGCGATCATGGACCGCGGGCGCCGCGTGGCGGCCGGCGAAATCGCCGAGCTCACGGGGGAGGTCGTGAGTAAGTACCTGACCGTTTGACGAGATTTCCGCGCGGCTCGACGGATCGGGGGCGCTCGGGACGGACGGGGTGTAACCTCGCGGGCCGATGAAGGTTGCCGGAGTATTGCTGGTTGGTGCTGCGCTGCTCGGGTGTGAGAGCGCAGAGACGAAGGCGTGTCTCACGAGCTATGCGGCCGCTCAGGAGCAGGTGACGAAGGTCGACGCCAAGTCCAAGCCGAGCGTGGAGGCGAGCCTGACGGGCGTCGAAGCGGCGCTTGCGGTGTGCAAACAGGCTCAGCGGCACGGCGAGGTGGATCAGCTGATCTCGGCCAAGAATCAGCTGGTGGCTCAGGTCGGGGCGCTCGAACGGCGCGCCGCGCGCAAGTCGCGCAAGGCTCCGAGCGCCGAAGAGCTGAAGCGGCTCGAGAAGGAGGGGGATCCGAGCTGTCCCAAGGGGCAGGCGTATCGCCCCGAAGGCGCCAAGGAGATCCGCTGCACCGGCCCCCAGCTCGCGGAGATGAGCGCCAACGTCGCGGCCAGGTACTTCGAGGAGCTCGGGTTTCGCGTGAAGCGGCCGGCTCCGTCACGTGTGGAAGCCGAGCACGGCGCCGAGCGCACCACGCTCGTTTACGCCGACCCGCCCGGCGACACCGCTCCGCGCTGCATCCAGCTCGTCCCCGCGCCCGACATCCCGTGGCTCGAGGCGCTGACCCGCGCCACCGGCGCCAACCCCTCCAAACTCAAGAGCACCACCGGCAAGGTCAAGCTCACCCAGGGCGAGCTCAGCTACGTGGTGGATGAGAAGCACAATAGTATCCAGCTCGGGGACTGCCCGGGCTGAGAGCTAACTGGCGTCGAACACCACGCGGTACAGGACGTGGACGCTGCCCCGCTGCGGCTTCGGGAATTGCAGCGCAAAAATGCCCTGGGCGACGCAGTTGATGACGCGCTGATCGGGCAAATCCGACCCGCCGTCGAGCACGTTCTCCACCTCGCCGGTCGGCGCGATCACGAACTTCAGCCGCACCGCGCCACCGAGGCCCGGCGTGCGCGACAGGCCGTCTCGGTAACAGTGCCCGTACAGCCGGAACCCGGCTTCGACCACGCTCGAGATCCGATCGGGTTCGAGGAACCCGGGTGACTGCTCGTCGATCGATAACCCGGGTTCGACGCGGCTCTTCCGGCGGCCCTTGCGCGGTGCGTCCTCGCTCGCTACCGCGCCGCGCTCGAGGCCGAACACGAACGTCCAGTGGGCGGTCGCCGAGCGGCTGCTGCGTGTGAACCTGAGCTCGCGAACCTTTTCGACGACGCAGTCCGTCAGTGCCCGATCGGGCAGCGTGGAGCTCAGCACCTTCACGTCCCGCACGGCGCCGCTCTTGGTGACGCGCCAGCGCAGCTGCACGTGGCCGCTCGCGCGTGGCTCGCCGGCGCAGGCGTCGAACTCCTCCTCGCGGTGCCGCATGCTGAACACGATCTGAGTCGGGTCGAGCTCGGGACGTGGAGGGTGCCGGCTCTTGGCGCGCCGCTCGGTCGCGACCGGCGCGTCGGCACCGCCTTGAACCCCCGGGTCCCCCGAGCCGCAGCCGAGGGCGAGAGCCAGAGAAGAGCCGAGCAGCAAGCGACGGAACCGGGCGGGCATCGGGGGCGAGCCACGGGCTTAGCGCGGCTCTGCCTCGGGCGGAACGACGTTTCGGTGACTCCGGTTGCCTTTCAGCGCTGGCGCGCAACAGTTGGGCACGAAAGTTAGACGCGAAGCGCACATGGCAACCTCGAAGGTCTACGTAGACGGTCACGCAGGTACTACCGGGCTCCGCATTCGTGAGTGGTTGAACGGGCGCCCGGAGCTCGAGCTCATCACCCTCGCCGAAGCGGAGCGAAAGAACGACGCGGCGCGACGCGATGCGATCGCGCGCGCCGATCTGGTGGTGTTGTGCTTACCCGACGACGCGGCCAAGGCTGCCGCCGCCTGGGCCGCCGAGTCCGACACGCGCGTGATCGACGCCAGCACCGCGCACCGCGTCGCGCCCGGCTGGGTTTACGGCTTGCCCGAGCTCGATCCCGAGGCCCGCGCGCGGATCCGCAGCGCCGCTCGCGTCTCGAACCCCGGCTGTCACGCCTCGTCGTTCATCCTGCTGGTTCGCCCGCTGATCGACGCCGGCATCCTCGACAAGAAGGCCGTCATCGCCTGTCATTCGCTGTCGGGGTACACCGGCGGCGGCAAGGCCAAGATCGAGAAGTGGGAGAGCCCGGAGCACGGCCTCGTCAATCTGCCCTACGAGGCGCCGTACGCGCTCGGCCACGTGCACAAGCACATCCCGGAGATGATGGCGCACGGGCGCGTCGAGCTCGAACCGTACTTCGAGCCCGCGGTGGGTCCGTTCGCGATGGGCATGCGCGTTCAGGTGCCGCTGCACGCCGAGCTACTCCGTGGGGTGAGCGCTGCGCGGGTCTGGGAGACCTTCAGCCAGCGCTACGAGAAGGAGCCGTTCGTGGAGCTCCGCCCCCTGGATGAAGCGATCGAAGACACCACGCTCGATCCGCGCGTCTGCAACCAGACGAATCGCGTCGTCCTCCGGGTCATTCCGCATCCGTCCGGTCACGTGCTGCTGGTCGCGATCTCGGATAACCTCGGCAAGGGCGCGAGCGGCGTGGCGATCCAGAACCTGAACCTGATGCTGGGCTTCCCGGAGACGGCCGGGCTGCCGCGCTGAGCGCTCATGCAGGTCCACGTCGTCGACGGCACTTACGAGCTTTTCCGCGCCTTTTTCGCGGTTCCCTCGGGGCTCAGCCCCGCGGGCAGGGAAGTGGGTGCTGCGCGCGGGCTGCTCCGGGGCTTCGCCGCCTGGCTCGCGAGCGGCGAGGTCACGCACATCGGCGTGGCGTTCGACCACGTGATCGAGTCGTTCCGAAACCAGCTCTACGCTCATTACAAGACCTCGGAGGGCGTCGATCCGTTGCTGCTCGCGCAGTTCGAGCTCGCCGAGCGCGTCACGCGCGCGCTCGGTATGGTCACCTGGCCGATGGTCGAGTTCGAAGCCGACGACGCGCTCGCGACGTTCGCCGCGCGCGCCGCCAAAGATCCCCGCGTCGAGCGCGTGCTGATCTGCACACCCGACAAGGATCTGTCTCAATGCGTGGACGGTGAGCGCGTGGTCTGCCTGGACCGGCAGCGCAAGAAGATCCTCGATCGCGCCGGTGTGATCGAGAAGTTCGGTGTGCCGCCGGAGTCGATCGCCGATTACCTGGCGCTGGTCGGGGACAGCGCCGACGGCTACCCGGGCCTGCCCGGTTGGGGCGGCAAATCGGCCGCCGCCGTGCTGTCCGTGTTCGGCAGCCTCGAGCACATCCCCGACGAGCCCGCCGCGCTTCCGTCCACCCTGCGCGGCCGCGAGCGCCTGGCGCAAACCTTTCGCCAGCAACGCGAAGAGGCGTTGCTGTTCCGCGAGCTCGCGCGACTGCGCTTCGATTGCCCGCTCACCGAGCAGGTCGACGACCTCGAATGGCAAGGCGCCCCCAAATCCGAGCTCGAAGCGCTGTGTGCCGAGCTCGGCGACACGAGCGTCCTCGAGCGCATCCCCCGCTTTCGCCCCAACAGCTGACGGGCGATAGCTGATAGGCCCCTGCCTGTGCTCCTCGATCCCTTCGCCGCCCTGCTCTCGTCTTACGAGCCCTCGGACGCCCGCGAGCGCGCTTTCCTCGCCCGGATGCAGAGCCTCGCGAGCTCGGCGGCGGCTTTCGACAGGAACAGCTTCGTTCCCGGGCATTTCACGGCCAGCGCCTTCGTGGTCGATCCGAAGACGCACTCGCTGCTGTTGATCCTGCACCGAAAGCTCGGGCTCTGGCTGCAGCCCGGCGGGCACATCGATCCGGGCGATGATCGGGCCGAGCGTGCCGCACGCCGCGAAGTGCAGGAAGAAACCGGGATCGGGGCGCTCTCGCCGCTCTTCGGAAATCCGGGGATCTTCGACGTGGACATCCACACCATCCCGGCGCAGAAGAGCGAGCCCGGGCACGAGCACTTCGACGTGCGCTTCGCCTTCGTCGCGGACGATCCGGCTCTCCGCGCGAGCGACGAAGTGGCCGGGGCTCGCTGGGTGCCGCTTTCGGAGCTGCCTACATTGACCAGCGACGAGTCGGTGCTGCGCGCAGCGCGCAAATTGCTGTCACTCGGCGCCTGAATAGCGCCGTGCGGCCCGCGATTCGGCCCTCCGGACGAGCCGCGCCTGCGCAGGCGGCATTTTCGAGGAACCGTGGTAAGAGTGCGGATGTGACGCGAGCCAAGCCAGCCATCCCGCGTTCGACGAGGGGCCTATCGTGAGCCGTTTCCGGACCCGTAATTTCGAAGCTGCGCAGCGCGCGGCCGAGCGCCGCAAGCGTGAGGACGAAGCGGATCGCCTCCAGGCCGTCGTGCCGACGCTCGAGACGCTGCGGCTCGACATTTCCGAGAGCCGCGGGGGAGTAGCACTGCCTGAGTCGACGCACATCAAGCGCGTCTCGGTGCCGCACGCGCCGGCGCTGTTCGAAATCCCGTGCCTCGACTCCTGGTGCAAGGAAGGCGGCCACGACGTGACGAACGAAGTGCTGCGCGCCCTGCGCTCCGGTGCCACCCAATTCGAGGGCGAGCACAGCTGCGGCGGCCGCTCCGGCGCTGCCGACTGCCAGCGCGTCATGCGTTACGTGGGCGTCGCCACCTACAAGTAGCCGAGCTCAGGCTCGGACGCTCGACAGCAGCTCCGCCAGGTACGCGGCAGCTTTTGGATCGCCTTCGCTGGGAGCGAAGCTCGCGAACTGCTTGTCGTTCGCGACCTCGTAAGGGCCGGGCTTTACCTCGAAGCAAACTGCCGTGTCGCTCAGCGCGGCGACGGAGTGCCAGAGGCCGGGCGCGATGTCGATCCCGAACAGGCCGTTTCTTCCGAGCACGTGCCGTTCCGTGACCTGGCCGGAATCGTCGAACAGAAAGACCGCTACCTCGCCGCGGAGCGCCACGAACGACTCGGCCTTGGGCGGGTCGAGGTGCCGGTGCGGGCAACAGTAGGTCCCGCGCGTCAGGGCGTTCAGAAAGCGATGCGGGTTGTCGGAAGCGTCGCGGTGAAAGTTGTGATTCGAGCGCAACCGCGGGCTGTGCCGAGCGCGCTCGACGAGCGCCTCCAGCAGCCCCGAATCGATCAGTTGGACTCCATGCATGGCGCGTTTCCTCGGCTGAAACCGCGGTTCACGATAGCATGCCGAACGCGGTGGAAGTCGGGGTAGCCTGCCACGCAGGCCGGACTTCCGGAGGTCATTGCCCATGCACGGCATCATTCACCTCGAGCTCCACAATTTCGTGAAGAGCCAGTACGGCGAAGCTGCGCTCGATCGGCTGCTCGAGCGCGCCCAGCCCAGCACCCGGGTCGTCACGCCGCTTTCGTCCTATCCCGACGCTGACATCGTGGCGATGGTCACGGCCGCGTCCGAGCTCACCGGCAAGTCCCCGACCGCGTTGCTCGAAGCCTTCGGCGAGTTCCTGGTTCCGACCTATGTCGCGCTGTACGGCTCGCTGCTCAAGCCGACCTGGCGCACCCTGGACGTGATCGAGCACACCGAGCAGACGATCCACCGAGTGGTGCGCCGTCGCCAGCCCGGAGCTTTACCGCCGCGCCTGCGCACCGTGCGCGTGGGGCCCAAGATGGTGATCTTGACTTACGACTCACCCCGCAGGTTGTGCGCCGTCGCGCGCGGGATCTCCCGCGGGCTCGCGGCGCGCTTCGGCGAGGCGCTCACGATCAACGACATCGAGTGCATGCACCGCGGTGATCCGGCCTGTATCATCTCGTTCGAAGTCCCGTGAGGCCGAGTCAGCGCGAAGCCCTCGAGTACCTGCGCTGGAGCCGGATCCACGCGATGGCC
>JALYWZ010000424.1 GCA_030852505.1 Myxococcota bacterium
CTGCCGCAGCGAGCGTGGCGAGCGCATACCCGGAGTCCGCCTTGAAGCCGTCGAAGAAGTGCTCGGCGTCGTAGATCACGCGCTTGCCAGCTGCGCGGAGGAACGCCACGCTCTCTTCGATCATCTTCAGGTTCTGCTCGAGCGTGGTGCGGAGCACCTCGGTCACGTGCAGGTTCCAGGTCTTGCCGAAGATGGTGCAGACCGGCGTGCCCGCGGCCACCAGTGCTTGCAGGTTCGGGTCGTCTTCCGGGGCGAGCCCGGCCCGCCGCGTCGAGCCGAACGCGGCGAGCTGGGTCGTGCCGAGCTCGAGGTCCCGAGCTCGCGCGAAGAACTCGGCGTCTTTCGGGTTCGAGCCCGGCCAGCCGCCTTCGATGTACGTGACGCCGAAGGCGGCGAGGTGCTTCAAAATCCGGAGCTTGTCGTCAATCGTGTAAGAAATGCCCTCGCCCTGAGAGCCGTCGCGGAGTGTGGTGTCGTAGGTTTCGACGAAGGGGCGCTCGTTGTGCGAAGTCATGTTTCTTACGGGGGAAAAGCCGGGATCGGGGAGCCGCGCGTTACTCGGCCGCGCCGGAGGTCTCGTGGCTCGGCGTCTGCTCCGACGTGCGCGGGTGCGTCCCGAGCGCGGCGAGCAAGCGATTCAGCGCGTTGAGATAAGCCTTGGTGCTGGCGACGACGACGTCGGTCTCCGCGGAGTGGCCGTTGAAGATCGCCGAGCCGCCCGCTCCGTGCTGCGCGTTGACGCGCGGATCACCCTGCGCGGCGCGGACCCGGACGCTGGCGTGTCCGAGCGCGTCGATGCCCTCGGTCACGTTGTTGATCGAGTACTCGAGCAGCTCGCTTGGGGCCGCGACGATCTCGTCGATCGCGCGGAACACGGCGTGGACGGGGCCCGTGCCGACGGCGGCGTGGGTGATGAGCTGCTTGTCCGGCCCGACCAGCCGCACCGTGGCGGTGGGCATGCCGTTCGTGCCGCAGGTGACCTGGACGGCGTCGAGTGTGAAGAACTCGTAGCCGCGCGCGGTCTCGGACGAGGCCAGCGCGTCCAGATCCGCGTCGGTGATGCGCTTCTTCTTGTCGGCCAGCACCTTGAAGCGCTTGAAAGCGTGGTCCAGCGCCTCGCCCTCCAGAGCGTGGCCGAGCTCGCGCAGGCGCGCGGCGAAGCCATGACGACCCGAGTGCTTGCCGAGGACCAGCAGCGTGTTGCTCGCGCCGACCGCCTCCGGCCGCATGATCTCGTAGGTCTCCTGGTTCTTCAGCATGCCGTCCTGGTGGATGCCAGACTCGTGGGCGAAGGCGTTGGCGCCGACGATCGCCTTGTTCGGCTGCACCACCATGCCGGTGCGCTGGCTCACCAGCTTGCTCGTGCGTACGAGCTGCGTGGTGTCGATACCCGTCTGCAGCTTGAACAGCGGGCGCCGCGTCTCGAGCGCCATCACCACCTCTTCGAGCGAGGTGTTGCCCGCGCGCTCGCCGATGCCGTTGATCGTGACCTCGGCCTGGCGCGCGCCGGCGCGGATGCCGGCCAGGGCGTTGGCCGTGGCCATGCCCAGATCGTTGTGACAGTGGACCGAGATCGTGACGTTCTCGATGCCGCGCACGTTCTGGACGATGCCCGCGATCAGCGCCCCGAACTCCTCGGGGATCGTGTAGCCGACCGTGTCCGGGATGTTCAGCGTGCGGGCGCCGGCTGCGATCGCCGTCTCGAGCACCTGGTAGAGGAAGTCGGGCTCGGTGCGTCCGGCGTCTTCCGGGCTGAACTCGATGTCGTCGCACAGGCTGCGCGCGAAGCTCACCATCTTCTGTGCGCGCGCGACGACCTCTTCCTTGGTCATGCGCAGCTTGTGCTCGCGGTGGATCGGGCTCGTGGCGAGGAAGGTGTGGATGCGCGGGTGCTTCGCGCCCTTGACCGCGTCGTACGCCGTCTGGATGTCTTTCTCGGTACAGCGCGCCAGGCCGCAGATGATCGGCGGCTCCTGACTCGGCCGCCCCGGTGTTTCGTCGCGGCCGACGCTCTCGGCGATGGCCTTGACCGCTTCGAAATCATCCGGGGAGGCACAGGGAAAGCCCGCCTCGATCACGTCCACGCCGAGGCGCGCAAGCGCTCGGGCCACTTCGAGCTTTTCCTCGGAGGTGAGGGCCGCCCCCGGCGACTGCTCGCCATCGCGCAGGGTGGTGTCGAAGATTCGGACGTAATCGGGGTTCGGACGTTCCAACATGGGTTTCTTCTCCGGTCAGGCGGCAGTGACGCCGCGCAATACGGGCGGTTGATGCATGCTCTTGGCGGCCTCACCCTCGGGGCCGCGGGTCATGGCGACGGCGCCGGTCTGGACCATCTCCGCGACACCGAACGGCTGCAGGATGTTGACCAGGCCGTCGATCTTGTCTTGAGTGCCGGTGATCTCGACGATCAGCGTGTCGGGGCCGACGTCGACCGCGCGGGCGCGGAACACCTCGCACAGCTGCAGCACCTCGGCGCGCTTCTGCGGGCCGACCGCGACCTTGATCAGCGCCAGGTCGCGCGAGACGCTGGGCTTGTCCGTGATGTCCTCCACGCTGAGGACGTTCACCAGCTTGTACAGGTTGGCTTCGATGCGGCGCGCGGAGTCCTCGTTGGCCTCGACGCGGAAGGTCATGCGCGACACGCCGACCTCGTGCGTGCGGCCGACGTTCAGCGACACGATGTTGTAGTTGCGCCTTCGAAACAGCGACGAGATGCGGTTGAGGACGCCGGGGCGGTCCTCCACGTAAGCCACGAAGGTGCGCAAGGTCTGGGTCGCCATCAGTCTTCTCCAGTCTCGAAAATCGGGTTGTGGCCCTGGCCCTCGGGGATCGGGCGGCGGATCATGTTGTGCAGATCGGCGCCGGCCGGGACCATCGGGTACACGCTGTCTTCTTGCTCGACGCGGAAGTCCACGATCGTGGTCTCCGCGTTCTGGTTGGCCTGGGCGACGGCGTCGCGCACCTCGCTGCGCTTGGTGACGCGGATGCCTTTCAGGCCGTGGGCCTCGGCGAGCTTCACGAAATCCGGGCTCTTGATCGGCGTCGCCACGTAGCGCCCGCCGTAGAAGAACTGCTGCCACTGGCGGACCATGCCCAGGTAGCCGTTGTTGATGATCGCGATGTTGACCTTGATGTTCTCCTGGGCGCAGGTCGCGAGCTCACAGGCGGTCATCTGGAAGCCACCGTCGCCGGCCACCACCCAGACCTCGTCGCCAGGGCAGGCGAAGCGCGCGCCCATCGCCGCCGGCAGCGCGAAGCCCATCGTGCCGAGGCCGCCCGAGGTGATGAGCTTCCGCGGGTGATCGTGCTTGTAGTACTGGGCTTCCCACATCTGGTGCTGGCCCACGTCGGTCACGACCAGCGCCTTGCCCTGGGTCTGGCGCCACAGATCGTGGATCACGTGCGCCGCGAACAGGCGGCCGTCGTCCGGCAGCTCCTGGATGTCGCGGACGGCGCTGTCACCCTTGAGGGTTTCGATGTGCGCGATCCACTCGTCGATGTTCAGGCGTTCGACGTGCGGCATCAGCGTGCGCAAGATCTCGCGCACGTCGCCGAGCAGCGGCGCGTCGACCTTCACGTTCTTGTTGACCTCGGCCGGGTCGAGCTCGACGTGGATCTTCTTGGCGTTCGGCGCGTAGGTCTTCAGGTTGCCGGTCACGCGATCATCGAAGCGCATGCCCAGCGCAATGATCAGATCGGCCTCCTGGATCGCCGTGTTGACCCAGGCCTCGCCGTGCATGCCCATCATGCCCAGGCTGCGCTCGTGCGTCGCCGGGAAGCCGCCAAGGCCGAGCAGCGTCAGCGCCACGGGGATGTTCGTCTTGTGCACGAACTCGAGGAGCAGCGACATGGCGTTGGCCTTGATCACGCCGTGCCCGCAGAAGATGACCGGGCGCTTGGAGTTGCGGATCAGCTCCAGCGCTTGCTCGAACTCTTCCGGTACCGGGTAGCGGTCGGGGCGGTAGCCCGACAGTCGCACCGGCGTCGAGTCGAAGGCGTAGTCACAGCTGGCGTTCTGCGCGTCTTTCGTGATGTCGACCAGCACCGGGCCCGGGCGACCCGAGCTCGCGATGTAAAAGGCCTGGCGCAGCGTCGGCATGATGTCTTCGGTGCGCGACACCAAGAAGTTGTGCTTGGTGATCGGCAGCGTGATGCCGGTGATGTCCGTCTCCTGGAAAGCGTCGCTGCCGATCAAGGTCGAGGCGACCTGACCGGTGATGCAGACGATCGGGATCGAATCCATCTGCGCGTTGGCGATGCCGGTCACCAGGTTCGTGGCGCCGGGGCCCGAGGTCGCGACACAGACACCGACCGAGCCCGAGGCGCGCGCAAAGCCGTCCGCCATGTGCGCCGCGCCTTGCTCGTGGCGCACCAGGATGTGACGCAGACCGGGGTACTGCGGCAGCGCGTCGTAGGCCGGCATGATGGCGCCGCCCGGGTATCCGAACACGACCCCGACGCCCTGGTTGACGAGCGTGTCCCAGATGATCTGGGAGCCGGTCAATCGGCGGGTTTCGGGTCGGGTCTCGTTCGGAGAGAGGTTCGTCACGGAAGCAGCCACGGTGTGATCTCCTGTAGGGAGTAACGGAAGCGGGCGGAAATTTCGAAGGGCCTGAAAGCGAAAAGGCCCCCGGACCTCTGAGGGTGCGGGGGCCATCGTTTTGGGGAGGTTGAACTCAGACGGCCGCCGCACCCGGGCTAATCACGACAAGCCCGAGAAGGACGACACCAAGGATGCCGCCAACGACGCGCGCCGAGCCAATTTCGGCAGAAACAAAGCTGGCTGCGCGTTGCGGGGCGGTCATGACCGGGAGGGTGTAGCTTTCTCTCCGGACATCCTTGCGTCAAGCCCTTGTTTGAGGGGTCCGAAGGATCGCTCAGTAAACCCCGGATTTGACTAATTTTCTCCGAGGACTTCCAGCAGCCCCGCCGCCTCGCGCTGGCGATAACTGCCGGAGGCTCCCCGCGCGAAGGGCTCGAGCGCCCGGCGCGCCTCTTCCGAACGACCCAGGCGGACCAGGCACAACGCGCGGTTATAGCGCGCCTCGACCGCGAGGCCCCCGCGCGGGGCGGCGCGCAGATAGGCGTCCCAGCCTCGAAGCGCGCGCTCGCAGTCGTGAGCCACGAAATGAGCCTCGTGCGCAGCCCGGTAG
>JALYWZ010000425.1 GCA_030852505.1 Myxococcota bacterium
GTTCCCAAGGCCCCGCCACCTGCAGCGCCTGCAGCCAAGCCCGCAGCTCCGGCGCCGGCCCCGGCCGCTCCTGCTACTCCGACGCCGGCAAAGCCCTGAGCCGCGCTCAGGCGGCGACGGCGCGCGACCAGCTCGCGATCGATTCGTAACCCGAACGCACGATCTCGAGCCGGATCGGCTCTTCGTGCGTGGAGGTGATCTGCATCACGCAGGTCGCCTCCAGCCCGTTCGGGCCCGCGAGCGTCGCGTTCTTGGGCTTGTTCGGGTACTCGGTGACGGTGGCCTGGCCGCGCTGAAAGCGCATCGGCGGGTTGTCGTTCTCGTTGCTGCCAATCGTGAGACAGCCGCTGTTGGTGAGCGCCACCATCACGTTGATGCCGCGCGTTCGCACGCCGGCGATCGCTTCTCCGACCTCCGCCAGCTTCGACATTTCGACGTGGTAGTAGGACATCCACATCGCGGTCGCTCGTTCGCCCGGTGCCAGGCCGAGCTGCTGGTCCATGTAGCCCTTCACCCCGCCTTTGCGCAGGTACTTGTACCAATACCAAGCACCGGCCGCGCCCAGGAACAACACACCGAATACGACCTGTTTCAAAAACTCCATCGCATCTCCTCACTTCCCTCGGTCACCCCCGATCAGCGTCACCAAAACCCCGCTGACACCGTGGCTGAGCCATGATCGACCAAGTCGGTCCCGAGTTGCTGAAAATCGGCGCGGCTCGCCAGGGCCACGTGGATCTGTCGGTGAGCGGGCTTCGCACTCGTTCCCACGTTCTCGCCGGGATCTGGGACTCGGCGAGCGCCAGCGCTTGAGAGGTCGCGAGAGGCGGTGCGAGGATGAGGGGATGTGGCAAGGCTTACTGGGCGTTGCGCTGGGGCTCGCGGTGCTCGCCACTCATCCCAGGGCGGCGCGCGCAGCCGAGGCCATCCCGCCAATCGACGCGCCGCGGCCCGCAAAGACCGGCTTTCAGGCGCACTTTTTCAGCGGCGTGGCGCTACCCGCCGGGCGCGCCACCGGCGAGAGCGGCGACTCTCTCGGCAAGCGCTACGCCTGGCAGCTCCCGTTCGGTGTCGATCTGGGAGGCAAGCTCACGCGCTCGGTGTACCTCGGCGGCTACCTGGTGATCGCAGTCGGCTCCGAGGGCAGCGACCGGCTCGTCGAAGCCCTGTGCGACGACGATGACCAGGACTGGGAGAACGACGTGCGCTGCAGCGCCGTCAACGTGCGGCTCGGGGTCGAGACCGAGTACGGGTTCGACCCGGGCGGCCACGTGAACCCGTGGCTCGGCTACGGGTTCGGCATGGAGGCCGCCGTGCAGTCGATCCACGACGCGACCGGGTACGCCGAAAACAACACCGCGTCGGGCATCACCTGGGCCCAGCTGAGCGGCGGCTTCGACGTGCGCAACGCGGTCGGCTGGGGGCCGTTCCTGGAGCTGTCGCTCGGGCGCTACATGACCACGCGCACCGAGGTCGGTGGCCAGCACTCGACTACGGACATCGACGAGCGGGCTTTTCACGTTTGGGCGACGCTCGGGATGCGCCTGGTGGTGCGCCCGTGAAGCAGCCCTCCGTCCTGATTTTGTGCGGTTTTCTCGGCGCGTGCGGCGCAGACGCGGGAGGGCCGCGCCCGGTGACGATCGGCGCGCGCGTGACGGACGAAAACGACGTCGAGGAGGCGAGGCTTTGCATCCGCTTGCCGGTGCTGCTGGGCAGCCGCGTGAAAGAGGCCCGGGACGTGCCGGGCGGCTTTCGGATCGAGATGTCGGCGGCGCGCGACTGGGTGGAGGTGCGGTTTCCGGGGGCGGAAGCGCAGGTGTTGCGCGGCAACGAGTCGGTGCTCGACGGCGGTTACTCGGCACAGACGCCGATCACCGACGACGCAGGTGTGCAGCACACCGGCTACGTGTTCACGGGCTGTGCTCTCGAGCCGGACGAGACGGAATAGCGCCGTCCTCTCCGACCTGCAGCCGGTACATGCGCGCGTACCAGCCATCCAGCGCCATGAGCGCGTCGTGGTTGCCGCGCTCGGCGAGCGTGCCGTCGCGCACCACCAGGATCGTGTCGACGTCTCGCACCATGCTCAGGCGGTGCGAGACGATGAAGGTGGTTCGGCCCTGCATCAACCGCGAGAGCGCGGTCTGGATCAACAGCTCGGACTCGGGCTCGACGGCGGCCGTGGCTTCGTCCAGCAGCAAAACGGCTGGATTTGCCAGGAACGCGCGCGCGATACACAGCCGCTGGCGCTGGCCGCCCGACAGGCGCACCCCGCGCTCACCGATCTTGGTGTCGTAGCCCTTCGACAGGCCGAGCACGAAATCGTGCGCGTTGGCGAGCTTGGCTGCCTCTTCGATCTCCGCCTGGCTCGCTTCGAGTCGTCCATAGCGGATGTTGTCGCGCACCGACTCGTTGAACAGAAATGCATCCTGTGCGACGACGGCGAAGTGCGAGCGCAGATCGCGCTGGCGCAGGCTCTTGAGGTCGTGACCGTCGATGCGCACGACGCCGCTCGTCGGATCGTAGAAGCGAAGCAGCAACGACAGGATCGTGCTCTTGCCCGCGCCGCTCGGCCCGACCACGCCGACGGAGGCGCCGGCCGGGACACGCAGGTCCACCCGGCGCAACGTCTCGCGTCCCGGCTCGTAGCCGAACGCGACCTGCTCGAACTCGATCTGCCCGCGCGGGCGGCCGAGCTCGCTCGGGTGAGGGGGATCGGCGATCGACTCGGGCTCGTCCAGCACCTCGACGATGCGCGCGGCCGCGGCGTTGGCCCGCTGCCACAGGTCGTTGATGGTGGCGATCGACGTGACCGGGGAAAACAGCTGCCACCAGTAGCCGCGGTACGCGACGAGCCCGCCGAGCGTGAACGAGCCCTGGATCACGAACCAGGCTCCGAAGCCGATCATGCAGACGTTGCTGAGGAAGCCGACCAGCAGCACCGACGGCATGTACACCGCGCGCACGCGCACGCCGCGCAAGCTGGTCGTCAGGTAGCTCTCGCCGATCTTGCGAAAGCGCTCGATCTCGTAGCCCTCGCGGGCGAAGGCCTTGACCAGCGCCATGCCGGAGATCACCTCGTTGAGCTGAGCCGTCACGTCGCCGAGCCGATCCCGGACCTTGCGATACAGACCCTTGACCCGCTGATTGAAGAAGAAGATCAGGAGCCCGACGCTGGCCAGCGGCAGCAGCGTGAGCACGCCGATCACCCAGTGCAGGTAAATGATCACGCCCGCGACGAACGTGAACGACAACAGGCTCGCCAGGATCTCGTCGAGGCCGCCGACCACCGCGTCTCGCAAGGCCTCGACGTCCTGAACCGCGCGCGTGGACAGCTCACCCGAGCGCTTGTCGTGGAAGTACTCGAGCGACTGCGCCTGAAGCTTGCGATAGACGGCGTTCCGCAGGTCGAAGATGAAGCGCTCGCCGGCCTTTCCGAGCAAGAGCGTGCGCACGAGGCCGAGCGCCGTGCCCGTGGCATGAACCACGAACATCAACAGCAACGCGGGCAGCAGCCGGTCGTGCTGCTGCCCGATCACCACGTCGTCCACGATGAACTTCCACACCAGGGGGTGGAAGAGCGAGCAGGGGATCGACAGCAGCAGGCAGAGCGCGCCACCGCCGACCAGCAGCCGATACGGCCGCAAGTAGCCGAGCAAGCGAACGAGCGGGCGCATCGTCCCCGCGCGTTCAGCCCGGCGTCGCGGCCTTCTGCAGCTCGGCGTCGATCTCGGCGCTCATCGCGGCGAAGTCGGTGGCGTTCTGCACGCGCTTGCCGTTGAGGAAGATGGTCGGCGTGCCGTTCACCTTGACCTCTTCGCCGAGCTTCAGGTCGCGGTCGACCGCGGCGCCGTGCGTGCTCTCGTCGAGCGCCTTCTTGAACTTCGCCATGTCGAGGCCGACGGCCTGAGCGTGTTTCTCGAGGCTCGCGCGGTCGAGCTGGCTCTGGTTCTCGAACAGCTTGTCGTGGAACGCCCAGAACTTACCCTGCGCCTCGGCTTCGAGCGCCGCGATCGCCGCAGGACGCGCGTCGGGGTGCATCTGCAGCGGGAACTGACGGAACACGAAGCGCACGTCTTTCTCGTACTTTTGCTTGAGCTGGTGCACGGCCGAGGCGGCGCGGCTGCAGAACGGACACTGGAAGTCCGAGAACTCCACGATCTTCACGCGGGCGTTCTCGGGGCCGAACGCGGGGACCGGGCCGGCGAGCAGGGGCGCCATCTGCTCGGCGCTGAGCGGGCGGTTCGCGGATTCCATCTGCTCGAGCTCGGACACGATCTCGGGGATGTGGTCGAGCATCTCCTTGCACTTGTCGGGCGGGAACTTGCCGGTCTGCTCCTTCACGAGCGTGCAGCTCTGACTCTCGGCGCCCATCTTGTCGCAGAGCGTCTTGGTGAGCTGGGTGCAGCTCTCCTTCAGCGTGCCGAGGCGCTTGACCGAGAAGGCGATCTTGTCGAGGCCGGCCTTGCAAGCCTCGGGTGCCATCAGATCCGCGCTGGTCTTGAACGCCGCGCAAGTCGAGGACTCGGCGCCAGCGGTCGCGCAGATCTTCTCGCTGTACTGGGCGCACACGCCCGTTGCGGTCTTCGCGGCCGAGCCGGACGCGGACGGGGCGGTGCCGGCGGCCTTGCCGGTCTGGCCCTGCTTGCACGCGGTAACGGCCGACAGCGACAGCACGGCGACGGCCAGGGCACGAGGAAACACCGATCGAAGACAGAACATGAAATCCTTTCGGCCCGTGACCACCGGCCCCGGGCGGGGGCCGAGAACTAGCACGCCCGCCGCGGCGTGGGCTTTCTACAGGGGATTTCGCGCGGTTTCGGCCTCGGCCGAGAGCGCTGTTCTCAGGGCGGCACCGGCCGCTCCTCCCTCGCCGAAGCTTGTCGCGCTAGTCGATGGTGAAGTTCTTCGAGACCGTGGTCGGGTCGCCGGAGAACTTGGGAACGCGCGCCGCGCGAAACAGGCGTGCCACGCAGCCGCCGACGCTGGTCCCGGCGAAGTCGCCGGTGATCTCGGCCTTGGTGACGCGACCGCTCGGCGCGAACGTGACCAGCGCGCGGCCGGTTCCCGTGGGCCCGCCCTCTTTCTTGCAGCCGACGCCCCAGCCCGTGGACTCCCCGGTCGGGGCGCTCTCGATGAGGCGGGTGTTGTA
>JALYWZ010000426.1 GCA_030852505.1 Myxococcota bacterium
CTCAGGCGCGAGGCGATCGAGCTCGGAGCACTCGTGACCATCGACAAATCCAACGCCCGAGTCCGGGTTCTTCCGATCGGTTCGGGCGCCGAAGACGACCCTGCATAACTCTGCATTGCAGCTGACGAGGCCCTCGCTTGCGCTCGGGTCTCGCAGCTGAATGCCAGTCGTTATGCGGACGTGAGCGTCAGCGGAACCACGCGCTGTCGTCGATGGGAGGATCCCAAGGCTTCTGGGACGGCCGACCTCGCCGCGTGGGTTCGTGATACAACGCGGCGATGCACGGCGACGCTCCGAACGACACGGACCCGAGAGTCGAAGCCGTTCTCGTGGCTGGCTACCGCGCGATGTCGGTCAGCCAAAAGCTTGAGCGGGTGAGCTCGCTCACCCGGACTGTGCAAGAGCTTGCCTTGCTGGACATTCGTCGCCGTCATCCGGACGCGGACGCGCGCGAAGTCTCCCTGCGGCTCTCGTCTCGGTGGCTCGACGCGGAGCTGATGAAGCGCGCGTTCGGGTGGGATGTGCATTCCGCGGGCTTTTGATGCTCGCAGGTCTCCGACCGGCAGTGGTCGGACATCCTGGGAATTCTGAAGGTACAGGGAGCGCTGCTCGATGGTGCGTATCTCGACCGCTGGGCGGCGCTGCTGGACGTAGCCAGCCTGTTGGCGCGAGCGAGAATCCAGCAGTGACAGCACTGTGTTGGCGCCGCCGAACTCTGCATTGCAGCTGACGAGTCCCTCGCTCACGCTCGGGGTCCGCGGGTTAATGCCAGTCGTTGGGCGGAGGGGACCGCTCGCGAAGGTGGCGACCCCTGTCTCAGTAGGCGACCGCGGAGCGGCAGGGCGCCGAGATTGCGCGATCGGGGAGGGACAAGGTGCCGCCGTGTTGGAGCGTGGCTGGCATCCGATAGGTTCCTTGCCCGCGGAATCCTACCCGAGTAGTATTCTGCCAGTGGCCCACCCCGCGCAGAAGCTGTCGATCAGCATACCCCATAAGCTTGCCTCGGCTGCTCGCAAGCGGGCGGGTCGTCGAGGGTTGTCGTCGTTCGTCGCTCGCGCCGTCGCTCGGGAGCTTGAGCGGGAGGCGCTAGGACAGTTCCTGGATGAGTTGGATCAGGTGCTCGGTGCAGTGCCGGAAGCCGAACTCAAGCGCGCGAGACGAGCTTGGCCGAAGCGCTGATCCTGGATTCCGAAGCGCTCAATGCCCTCGCGACCCCTGGGACGCAAGGCTCACTGACGCTACGCGCACGTGCTATCGCGCGCGTGGCGCACGAGCGGGGTGCGCTTCTCCGTGTTCCGGCGCCGGTCCTAGCAGAGGTCTGTCGGAGCTCGCGACTTGATGCGGCCGTCAATACTCTGCTGAATCGGGATGCGATCCTCGTAGCTGATCTCACCCGAGAGATCGCGCAACGTGCTGGCGGTCTGCTAACGCGTGCACGAATGTCTTCCGCGAATGCGGTCGATGCCTTCGTGGTCGCGACCGCCCTCGAGTTCGACGCGGCGGTGATCGCGTCCGGCGACCCTACTGATCTGGCTCGACTGGCAGCGCCGTACCGGCAGATCTCGCTGATGCACCTCTGATTGACCCCAAGCCGGGACGCGAGCCGCTGCCCAACTCCGCATTGAACCCGGACGGCTCCGCTTACGCTCGGGGTCCGCGGGTTAATGCCAAGTCGTTGGCCAGACGGGCTCGCGGTGCCGTCGCATTGGTCGACACGGGGGTAACTGGGGAGTGGAAGTCGCAGTTCTTCGCGCGCTCGATGCGGTACCTGGCACATACGGAAGATTTCGATGAACCCGGGCCCTCCCAAGTTCTCCGATGCATGCTCGACGTGCAGAACCCAGTTGATCCGAACGCGATCGCGCTTCGCACCGACGCTAACGCGCTTGTCGGCTTCTGCGAACCGTCGGACAAGGCTCGACTGCTTGCCGAAGCCATTTCCGAAACGATGAACGTCTCCGCGTGGGGCTTCCCGATCGGTCTGGTCCTTGGTGCTGGGTCCGTGTTTCGTGCGAGACGCCGCCCCAAGTGACTATCCAGCTTGAGAAAGGAACACGCCGTGGCATACTCCCCGAGCCGCTGATGACGCTGACCATTGAGCTCGAGCAGGAGACGGACGGCCGCTGGATTGCTGAGATTCCGGAGCTCCCTGGCGTCTTGGTTTACGGAGCGACTGCGGAGGCCGCGGCGCGTCTTGTGCGTGCACTTGCTTTTAGGGTCCTTGCAGATCAGCTCGAGGCAGGCGAAGTCGACGCCGGAGCTGTTGGCAGCGTATCGTTCGCGGCGTGAGGCGTCATGGGGGAGTGGAAGGCGTGTCGGGCCACCGTGCTCCTCGCGGCGCTCATGCGTATCGGTTGGACCGTTGCTCGTCAGAGAGGCTCGCACAAGGTCCTCAAGCGGGAAGGCTGGGGAAGCTACGTCTTCGCCTTTCACGACGGCGAGGATGTCGGGCCGAGGATGCTTGCAAGAGTCGCCAAACACACTGGGCTCAAGCCCGAAGACCTGTGAGGCGCCGCCGCCCAACCCTGGTTTGAACTTGACGGGCGGCTTCCTCCCTTCGGTCGGGCGTTCGCCCGCAAGTTAAACCTTAGTCGTTGGGCGGACCAGTTAGCGACATGGGCGTGTTCACAGACGATGAAATCTAGACGGGCGGTTTCTACGAACTCGCCTTGGATTACCCGAGCGGAACGGACGACCACCTCGTCCGCGCGTTGAGCGCGCTGTGGCGCAGTCAAGACATCACGGGGTGTTACCTGAAGCGCGATCGTGAGCCCGAGGACCAGCCTCGACTCGAGTTTGAACCGTCCGTGCTTGGGCTGGGCCACGTTCATGGAGTGGCAGTGCTACCCGGCGGAATGCGCGTTGCGTGCGGTACTTGTCTTGTTCGAAACGACAGGGGCTCCGACTGGTTGGTCTTCTACTTTCCGATGAGCGCGCTTGGGACCGCCTTTCCGGTTGGTGGTTTCCCCTTCGACAACGACGACCACCACCGCTGGCGAGCGATCGTTGATACGTGGCTCGGCGATCTCGGTCGTTACATCTTTCAGCATTCGCCCTACCGAGTGGGCCTCGTCGGGTTTGAAACGTCGGGAGCCTTGCGCGCCGCGGATCTTGCCGAAAGCGGCATCCCACAATCCCGATGCATGGGCGTGCTCGTTCCCAGCGTCGATGCCGTTGAATGGCATCCGCGAACAGAAGCCTGGTGAGGGCTGCCCAACAAGCTGGTGCGCTGACGGCCGCACCTCATCGCTACCAGCTGCGTCGCGCGTGTCGCCCGCGGTGCTCCCGCGGGTGATGCGGCCGGAGCCGATACTCACGTCCGACCGGCGTTGTGGCTGAAGCAGCCGAGCCTCCGAAGCTGAAAACCCCAGCGGCTCCTCCGGTTTCAGTGGGAGGAGCCGCTTGAGTCGGCCCCGCGTGCACCCCAGCGGCCGAGCGCATCAGCCCACCGTGCAACGCCCACCAGGGCGCCTCGAGCAGCCTGTGTCTAGCTCGGGCCGGGGTCTTGGTCATTGTGGGAACGCGCCAATCCGTTGTGTGAGCGCGCCACCCTCGGGGGTGAATTACTCGGCGGCGGTGCGCGGACCGAGTCGGCCGTGGCGGGGCTCGTTGAACGAATCGCCGAGCGCGCGGGTGCGAAATTCGCGGGGCGTGACGCCCGTCCAACGCATGAAGGCGTGGTGGAACGCCGAGGTGTCGCCGAAGCCCAGGGCATGAGCGACCTCTGCGATCGCGAGCTCCCGCCGACTGAGCAGTCTTTCGGCGGCGGCGCGAAGCATGCGGCTCGCGACCTCGGCGTAGCTGGTGCCTTCGTTCTTCAGCATGCGCTGCAGTGTGCGCGGCGCGAGGCCCAGGTGGCGTGCCGCGGCGGCGACACCTGGAGAGACGCCGCTGCTCAACAGGGCTTCGACGCGGCCGGTGACGCTGGCCGTGCGCTCGGCGCTCGCGAGCGCGGGTTCGGCGTAACGACGGAGGAGCTCCGAGAGCGCGTCGTCGCGACTGCGCATCGGTGCGGCGAGCAGGGCCTTGTCGAAGACGATTCGGTCGAGCGCGGCGCCGAACTGAGGCGTGACACCGAACACGCGCCGATAGGCCTCGAGGTGCGGGGGCTCGGGGTGCCGGAAGCTCACCTGGCGGAGCTGCCACGGGGACGGTCCGAAGCGGCGCAAGAAGACGTTGCGTGACCCCATCAGGTATTCGGCGACCGGAGCGAGCGGCGGACGCGGCGGCCGTTCGAACAGGGTGAGCGCCGCTTCGTCGCCGTCCGTGTCCAGAGTCCATTCGATGGCGTTCGTGATCAGCGGAAGGAATCGAAATTTGGCCTGGAGGGCGTCGTGCAAGGTCTTGGCGTTGCCCTCGAGGAACGTGATGACGTCGCACACGGTGAGATCGATGTGCTCCGCGGCTCGCAACGCAAAGGACGGATCGCCCGTGACCTGCAGGAGTCGGTCCCACACGCCCGCAATCTGAGGGAGCGGGAGGCGGACGTTCCAGCCTGTGACGGCGGGATCGGGCATGCCGAACTCAGCGAACACGGGCGCAGGCGGGATGCCGGCTGCGTCGAGCGCAAGCGCGACGGGGCGGTAGAGACGAACGGCAACGGTCGGAACGAGCACGTGGTGAGCCTAGTCGAGCGGCCCAGCTCTCGCACGAAGCGGGTGTAAGCGCGCGGCTAAGGCAGACGTTGCAAGGGCAGTTGTTGGGGCAACGACCGCCGCTGCCCGCACAGGGTTTGCAGCAGACGGGCTGCGTTCCGTACCGCGAAGACCGAGATCCCTCCGCAGTTCAGGGCGTACGGGATCGGTTGGAAGGATGGCTTCGTCGCTACTGACCACGCTCGAGAAAGGTGCCAACCATCTCGGTCGAGATGTCGGCCTCGAAACAAAGCGGCGACTCGCCTCCGGGGCGACTGTACGCACTGCGACGGCCACACTGGCGACCATTTCTCATGGTGTTGTACGGGCACGGACACGGACCGCCATACTCTTCGATAGAGGCAGCGATCATCTGCTTCTTCAGTTCCCGAAGCTCCTTCTTGCTCAGCTGCGAGACGTCGACCGCTTTGGCCGCAGGAGCCTCCGATACGGTTTGCTCGAGTTCGGCGACGTTTTCATCAGACTCATTGGACCCTTCGGC
>JALYWZ010000427.1 GCA_030852505.1 Myxococcota bacterium
CGCCACGACCGCGCTCGCCCACGCGCCGGGCGGCGCAGAGCCGGCGAGCGACTGAAACGTCGAGAGCTCGCCGTAGCAACCGAGCGACAGCGGACCGAGCACGCGCTCCACCGCTTCTCCGACGTATTGCGCGTCGCGCCGGTAATCGCCGGACAGAAAGCCCGCGGCGGGGCGCAGCTCTTCGGGACCGACGATGGCGTCGATGCCCTTCGATGAGCGGCGCAGCGCGAGCGCCGTGTACAGCTCGCCCCGCTCGAACACGCCGACCACCGCGACGCGCCCGATTGGACACAGCGAGTCCATGGCGCGCACGACGGCGCGCTCGGTCGGGATCGGCCATTCGGCGACCGGCCAGGGCCAGACCCGGAACCCGCCGTCCGCTTCGAGCTCGCGCAGCACGCGCAGGAACTCGAGCGTCTGCGACAGGTACGTGTCGCTCGGGCGGATGCGCTCTCCGAAGCGATCGGCCAGGCGCTCGAGGCTACCCGTGGTGAGCTCGATCGCCCAGCGCGCCTCGTGGCGCGCGGCGAGCTCGGGCAGCTCGAGCGGCCAGGGATGCCCCACTTGCGGAAGGCGCCCGGAGCGAGTGGACAGGAGCTTGCGCAGCCGGCCCTGCGTGGTCACGGCCACGACGCCGCCAGCGGGCAGAGCAGGAGCCTCGTCGCGCGCCGGGGGGCGCACGATTTCGGCGAGTCTCAACCATTCCTGGGTGGTGAATCCCTCGACGCGAACGTCGGGACTTAACATTGGGTGGGCGAGTATAGTACCGGCCGATGCCGACGCCGCTGCATCCCGCGATCGATCCTGCCCTGACCGGCGATCTCTCCGCCGCGCGCGATCTGCTGGCTTTCATCCAGTCGGCTCCGACGCCCCGCCACGCCGTGGCCGAGGTGGTGCGGCGCCTGGGCGAGGCCGGGTTCGGGAGCTTCGACGAGGGGGACAGCTGGGAGCTCGCGCCGGGAACGCGCGGCTACGTGCGCCGCGGCGGCAGCGTCGCGGCCTTCGTCGTCGGCGCCGAAGCGCCGCCGCAGGCCGGTTTCGCGCTGGTAGGCGCCCACACCGACTCGCCGAACCTGCGCGTGAAGCCGGTGTCGAATGGCGAGAGCGCGGGCTACGCGACGCTGGCCGTCGAGGTCTACGGCGGCGTGCTGCTCTCCACCTGGCTCGATCGCGATCTCTCGCTCGGCGGCTACCTCGTGCTCGGCGACGGAACCGAGGTGCTCGTGCGGCTCGACGGCCCGGTGTGCCGCGTCCCGAACCTGGCGATCCATCTGAACCGGGACGTCAACAAGGAGGGGCTGGTGCTCAACTCCCAGAACCACCTGAGCCCGGTGATCGCGCTTGCCGGTGAATCCGTGCCGAGCTTGCTCGAGCGAGCCTGTTCGGCGCTCACGGGCAGCTTCGCCGGAGTGCGTCCGGGCGACGTGTCCTCGTTCGAGCTCAGCCTGTTCGATTCGCAGCCCGGCGTGCTCGGCGGCGCCGACTCGGAGTTCGTGTTCTCGGCGCGGCTCGACAATCTCGCATCCTGCCATGCGGCGCTGTCTGCCCTGCTCGCGAGCCCGCGGGAGACCGCGAAGACGCGGGCCTTCGTGCTCTACGACCACGAAGAGGTCGGCAGCCAGAGCGCGACCGGCGCGCGCTCCGACTTTCTCGGCACGCTGCTCGGGCGGCTGTGCCGCGGCGGCGGGGAAGACGCGCTGCCACGAGCCCTGTCGCGTTCGCTCTTGGTTTCGGCCGACATGGCGCACGGCGTGCACCCGAACTACCCGGACAAGCACGACAAGCTGCACCGGCCCGTGCTCGGGCGCGGCCCGGTGCTCAAGGTGAACGCGAACCAGTCGTACGCGACCGACGCCCAGGGCGCCGCGGCCTTCACCCGCGCCTGCCAGGCCGAGCAGCTGTCGCCGCAGTACTTCGTGTCCCGCAACGACATGCCCTGCGGCTCGACGATCGGGCCGATCTCGGCGGCTCGCCTGGGGGTCACCACGGTGGACGTCGGCAACCCGATGTTGAGCATGCACTCGTGCCGCGAAATGGCAGGCAGCGCGGACGTCTTGCCGATGATCCGCGTGCTTTCTCGGCTGTTCGCGTAGTCCAGGTCCTAAAGGCTTGAAAGCGCGCGCGAGCTGGCACAAAACGCCTGGCCGCGGCGTTGAGCGCCCCGGGAATACGACCGATGACCACCACCAAGAAGCTCAAGAAGAAAGCTGCCGCCGCCGCGGAGAAGCGCGAGCGCAAGGAACGGCGTTTCGCCGCCGAGGAGACCTACGCGTCGCGCGTCGCGATCGGCGCGGGCATGCTGGGCTCGCTCGCGCTCGGCGGGGGCGTGTACGCGACCTGGATCCGCGATCAATCGGCGAGCTACGGCGGCTACCTGGTGGCCGCCGGCGCACTGGTCCTCGGTGGCGCGCTGTACCGCACGGGAGCCGATCCCGGCACGCTGCGCGTCGGCGACGCGGGTGTCGCCTACGAGAGGAGCAACGAGCTCACGCGCGTGCTCTGGTGCGACATCGAGAAGCTGTCGCTCGACGGCGACCGCGTGAACGTGAAGGGCAAGTCCGGCTCGCTGAGCTTCCCCCGCGCGGCCTTCCCGAAGGGGCTCGCGCTCCTGGCCGCCGAGGCCGGCAAGCGCGTGCCGGACGTGGTGAAGCTGTCGCGGACGGAGATTGAAGCCCTCGGCTCGCCGAAGGACAGCAACGGCGAGCTCGTGCCGATCGAGGAGATCCAGGTCACGGGGCGCCACTGCAAGGCGACGGACAAGCCGATCTCTTTCGAGCGCGACGCGCGGCTGTGCCCGAACTGCTGCGAGGTGTACCTGAAGGATCAGGTACCGAAGAAGTGCCTCACCTGCGGTCAAGAGCTCGGAACCCGAGCCACCCCGGCCTGATCAAGCTTCCAACCGCACGAGCTCGATCTCGACGATCGGACGCGTGCCCGACAGATCTTCGAGCTTGCGCCGCGCCGTACGCCGCAAGAACTCCTCGAGCGTGAGGCCGCGGCCCTCGCGGTGCGCGCTCACGGCGCGTTCCAGCTCGAGCGCGACCGCGCGCAGAGCCGAAGCCTGGCCGTCCACCCCCGGTACGCCGCGGGCCGTGACGCGGGGTGGCGCCGCGAGCCCGCCGCGCTCGTCGAACACGAGACACGCGAACACGAGGCCGTTCTTCGACAGGTCGCTGCGCGCCTGGAGCGTCGGTTTGTCGATCGGCTCGCCGCCGTAGGCGATCGGCACGCGCCCCGAGCGCACCGGCGCGTCGCGCCACAGCCGCTCGCCGTCGCAGAGCACGGGCGTGCCGTTCTCGACCACGATCCGCTCGTCGACGCCCGTCTCGGCGGCAAGCTCCGAATGCCGCAGCATGTGGTGCAGCGTCCCGTGCACGGGCAAGAAGCAGCGCGGGCGCACCAGCCCGAGCATGCGCCGCTGCTCGCTGCGACCGGCGTGACCGCTGGTGTGGACGCCCGGATCGGTGATGCGGCTCTTCACGATCACGCCGCGCCGGAGCAGATCGTTCATCATCGCGATCACGGGCCGCTCGTTGCCCGGGATCACGCGGCTCGACAGGATCACGGTGTCGCCCGGATCGAGCGTGAGCGCGGGGTGCGCGCCGGAGGCCAGCCTGCGCAGGGCCGAGTTCTTTTCGGCCTGCGTGCCGCCAGCCAGCAAGAGCAGCCGATCGCGCGGCATCTCTCGGGCTTGCTCGGGGCTCACGAGCAGATCGCTCGGCCAGTGCAAGCGACCGATCCGCGTCGCTACCGTCGACTGGGTGTCGAGGCTGCGGCCGAGCAGACACAGCTTGCGGCCGGCCTTCTGCGCGAGCTCGCCGAGCGTGATCAGGCGCTGGATGTTGCTCGCGAACAAGGCGACCACGCAGCGCTGCTCCGCTGCCATCACCAGCGGCTCGAGCGCCTCGTGCACCGAGCGCTCGGAGCCGGGGCGCTCCGGGACGTCGATGTTCGTGCTGTCGCTGAGCAGCAGCGTGACGCCTCGGTCGCCGAGCTCGCGCAGCCGTTGTTCGTCGGTCGGCTCGCCGTCGGGCGGCTCCGGGTCGAAGTTGAAGTCGCCCGAGTGCACGATCGTGCCGGCGGCGGTGTCGATCGCCAGCGCGCTGGCCTCGACGATCGAATGCGCGACACGGACGGGCTCGACGCGGAACGGTCCCACCTGGTATCCGGCGCGCGGTTCGGCGACGCGCAGATCGAGCTGCTCGAGCTCGAAGGAGTGCTCGGTCAGCCGGCGCTTCACGAGCTCGAGCGCGTGCGGCGGACCCCAGACCGGCACGTCGAGCTCCGACAAGAGGTACGGGAGGCCGCCGATGTGATCTTCGTGCCCGTGCGTGAGGAATATCCCCGACACGCGCTCGCGCTGCTCGAGGAGCCACGAAAAATCCGGGTGATAAACGTCGATGCCGAGGTCTTCGTCCGGAAACGCAGCGCCACAATCGACGATCAGGATGCCGTCGTCCTGCTCGATGGCGAGGCAGTTCATGCCAATTTCCCCGAGCCCACCCAGGGGAACGAGTCGTACACACCGTGACCCGAGCGTCTCTGCCAAGGCTTCTCGTATAACACGAACGTCGGCGCAAACTCCCCAACGCCGAACGCGAAGCGCGGCCGATCCGCGTTTGTCAGGGCCCGAGGTCAGTGTTACTGCTCGCCACGAGCCGATGACCATCAAGTCCGTGACCCCCGAAGAAGCTCAGGCGCTCATCGAGCAGGGCGCCGTTTACGTAGACGTCCGCAGCGAGCCGGAGTTCGAACAAGGCCACCCGCCAGGCGCATTGAATTTGCCGATCGCGCACCTCGGCCCGGGCGGCATGACGCCGAACCCCGAGTTCCTCGAGGTGTTCGGGAAAGGCTTCGGCAAGGACGAGAAGCTCGTGATCGGCTGCAAGGCGGGCGGGCGCTCGCGGCGCGCCGCCGAGCTGCTCGTGCAAGCCGGGTTCACGGACATCTCCGACATGGCTGCGGGCTGGGACGGCTCGCGCGACGCGTTCGGCCGCGCGCTTCCCGGCTGGAGCCGCCGCAATCTGCCGGTCGAGACGGGCGAGCCCGCGGGCCAGCGCTACCCGGACGTGAAACAGCGAACTCCGCGCTGAGCCGAGCCCCGGACCGTGCCTCGCTCAGCGC
>JALYWZ010000428.1 GCA_030852505.1 Myxococcota bacterium
CCTCGGCGTCGCGCGCGAGCATGCGCTCGATGGTCGACACCTCGCCGAGCAGCTCGGCGCCGACGAGCTCCGCGCCAGGGTCGCCCGAGTGAAGGAACGCGCGGCCGATCGCGGCGCGCGCCTCGCCGAACAGCTTGGGCCGGCCAATCTTGAGCGCAAAATCGAACCAGACCCGCAGATCCGCCGGGTTCCTCGCGGCCGTGATGTGGTTGAGCTGCGAGTTGTAGGTGTCCTGCTTGGCAGCCAGATCGCGCACCGCGAGCGCCATCGGGTAGTAGCCAGCCCGCATCAAGCTGGCCTCGTGCGCTGCGCTGCGCAGGGCGCGCGCTCCCCAGCCGGCCACGAGCGCGAACGCCACCACCACGATCACGTACGACCAGAATACCCGGCGTACGACGCTGCGCTTGACGGCACCGCTCGTGGTCTCTTGCGGCATGGGTGGGCTCGGAGCGAGAGGCGCAGCGTACCATGCGCCTCTGCCGCGAGCCCTGGGCTCTGGCCGAGCTCGGCTAGGCCGCGACGTCGTCGCGGACCTCGGTCCTCGGCGATACCCCGGATTGATCGATCCGGGGATCGACGATCACGCGCTTCGGCGCCGTCTTCGCGTGGGTCAGATACAGCGGCAGGCCGACGAAGGTGATGCCGCCGACCAGGTTGCCGAGCACGGTCGGCAGCTCGTTCCAAACCAGGTAGTCCGAAACCTGAAACTGCCCCCCCATCATCATGGCCGACGGGAACAGGAACATGTTGACCACGGAGTGCTCGAACGTCATCCCGAAGAACAGCGTGATCGGCATCCACATCGCCACGACCTTGCCCCAGACGTTGGTCGATACCATGGCGCCGATCACGCCCGTCGAGACCATCCAGTTGCAGAGCACACCGCGGATGAACAACGTCAGCATGCCAGCGGCGCCGTGTGACTTGTAGCCGAGCGTCCGCGCCTCGCCGATACCGGCGATCACCTTACCCACCGGGCTCGGCTCCGCCGAGAAGCCGAAGGTGAATACGATCGTCATCATCAGGGCGACCAGGAATGCGCCCAGGAAGTTGCCGGTGAACACCAGCCCCCAGCTGCGCAGGACGCCGCGAGCCGTGACTCCGGGTCGGCGATCGATCAAGGCGAGCGGCGCCATCGTGAACACGCCGGTCAACAGATCGAAGCCCAGCAGATAGAGCGTGCAGAACCCGACCGGGAACAGGATCGCTCCGATGATCGGATAGCCCGTTTGCTGGGTGACGGTGACGGCGAACACGGCCCCGAGCGCGAGCAGCGCCCCGCCCATGAACGCGCGAAGCAGGGTGTCCCGAGTCGACATCAGGACTTTCGATTCCCCGGCGTCGATCATCTTTTTCACGAACTCGGCAGGTACGAGATACGACATGGTGCTTCGAGCACCCTGGGCCCGCCGACGTTTCGCAAAAGCGTCTACCGCGTTGCCATACGTGAAATTGCATCGACCGCGGATACAATTTTCAGGGCAATTTGCAGCAAAATTGCGGGATCCGACAATATCGTCGGACGATACATGGCCCACGCCGCGCGCCGTCAGCGCCCGAGCAGCTGGCGAACCACCGTCACCAGATCCAACACGTCGGCGCCAGCCGCCCTCAGGCTGCGCAGCGACCCTCCACAGCCGGTCACGATCGTCCCGCCCCCGAGCCGCTCGTGCTCCGCGACACGTTGTCGCGCGATGTCTCGAGCAGTCTCCGGCCGCGTCAACGGCACGAGCGCACCGGCTCCCGAACAGCGGGCGCGCTCACGCCGGTAGCTGAACTCCTGCAAGCCGCCCTTCGAGGCGCGATCCACGATCCGCCTCGGCGCGTCGTAGACCCCGAGCCCGCGCCCGAGCAAGCACGGGTCGTGATAGCGGAGCGTCTGCGACGGCTCGAGCTCGAGCCGCTCGCGCTCGAGCCGCGGCAGCACGGCTTCGGCGAACGGCTCGGCGTGGCCGCGCAGTCGGAACGCGCAACCTGCGTCCACGGCGATCAGCCGCCGCGCAGAGCGCGCCTGAGTCAGCAACATGTCGCGCAAGCCGTCGGCGCGCTCGGGATCGCCCGCAGTCTCGAGCGGCAGGCCGCAGCAACCCGACAACAAGCGGAGCGAGCCGAACAAGCGCGACAGCGCCACGAGCGCGTCGTCGGTCTCGCGATCGAGCTTCAGCACGTAGTCGCAGCCGAGCAGCACCGCCGTCGGCGCGTCGTCGCGGTGCCGGTAACGCTCGCGCAGCGCGCGGATCCGCTTCGCCGAGCGCTCCAGGCGCCGCGGCGTGTTCTCGACCACGCGCTCGGAAGCGGCCGGCGCGAGCCCCCGCTCGCGGTAGGCCTGACGAGCGGCGATCAGGGTCTCTGCCACCGGATTTTTGAGCTCGCAAAGCTCGCGGCAGTGCAGGCAGCCGCTGCACGCCCAGGCCAAGGCCGCGTGCTCCGCCGTCGCCGGCGTCGCTTCGCGCGCGACGTCGAAGGTCGCGCTGATCTTGCCCCACGGCGTGACGGTCTCGCTCGCCTCGGCGTCCGAGATCGGGCAGGCCGAGCGGCTGAGCTTCGGACAATACGCGCAGGTCTCGAGCGCCGGACGTCGGTCGTCCAGCATCGTCAGGCGTCGCTGGTCGCTCATTGATTCTTCGGCAAGCCGCCGCGCTGCGAGGGCCGCGACTTCCGCGCGCGCTCGGCGCTGACCAGGTCTTTCGGCGTTTGCTGCGGCAGGCGCAGCCAGAAGTAGGCGCCGCTCGGCGACGAGCTCACGCCCACGCTGCCGCCGTGCTCCTCGGCGATCTTCTTCACGATCGCGAGCCCCAGGCCCGTGCCGTCCTTCTTGCCCATCGTCACGAAGGATTGGAACAGCCGCCCCTCGATCTGCGGCGGGATGCCCGGCCCGGTGTCGCGCACGCCCAGCACCAGATCGGAGCCTTCCATCCGGCCCTCGATCGTCAGCTTTCCGCCAGTCTTCTCCATGGCCTCGATCGCGTTGCGCGACAGGTTGTGGATCGCGCGCGCAATCCGCCCCTCGTCGAAGCGCGCGACGATCTTGGGATCGCCGATCAGCTCGAGCTCGATCGGCTTCTTGCCGATCTCGACCTCGACCTGCCGCGCCATGTCGGCGAAAAACTTCTTCAAGTACACCTTGCGCACGAAGATCGTGCGCTCGCCGCGCGCGAACTCCAGCACTTCCCGCTGCATGGACGTCAGGATGTCGAACTGACGCAGGATCTCCTCGCAGTGTTCCTGGCGCTTCTGCCGATCGTCGGTCTCGGCCATCAGCTGCACGTAGCCGCTGATCACGGTCATCGGGGACTTGAAGTCGTGCGTCACCTGCGAGAGCAGGCGGCCGATCGTGGTCAGCCGCTCTTCGCGCTCGCGCGCCGTGCTGGCAGAGAACAAGCGCACGGCCGTGGACACGTTGGCCGCCACCAGCCGCAAAATCGCGAAATCGTCCTTGTCGAACGGCGCATCGTCGCGCCGGTTGTAGAGCGCCAGGGCGCCGATCGTGTGCGTCTCGCCGTCGAGCGGCACCGCCAGCACGCTCCTCAGCGGGAAGCCGAAGCGGCCTTCGAAGTTCGCCGCGGGCGCGGGGATCGGCTCCACGCCGGGGACGCCGGTCAGCGCCTCCGACGTCGCCATCACCTTGCCGAGGATGCCCTCCCCGGTCTTCATCCCCACCCGAAACAGATCGGCGAGCGGATCGTTGATCTGGCCGTACGCGACCAGATCACCCGTCTCTTCTGCCGCGATGAGCAGCGCGCCGCAGCGCGCGTCGCAGGCGTCCAGCAGCTGATCGAGGCAGGCCCGCACCAGATCTTCGATGGTGGTGGCCCGCGCCATCGCGCGCTCAAGGTCGAACAGCAGCGACAGATCGCGGATCCGGCGCTCGAGCTGCTCGGTGGTGTCGGAGAGCTGCTTGTTCTTCTGGATTTGCGACAGGAACAGCCGCGAATTGTCGATCGCGACCGCGGCCTGCATGCTGAGCGAGGTGACGATGGCCTCGTCCTCGTCCGTGAACTCCTCACCGCTCTTCTTGTTCAGGACCTGAATCACGCCGATGGTCCGGCCCTGGTGATTCTTGAGCGGGGCCGCCATCATGCTCGTGGTCTTGTAGCCGGTGAGCACGTCCCAATCGCGCTCGAAACGCGGGTCCTCGTAGGCGCGCTTGACGCGCACCGGCTGCCCGCTCTTCGCAACCGATCCCGCCAGCCCGTGGCCGAGCTTCATGCGTACCGAACGCACCTGTTCGCCGATCACGAAGCGGCTCACCAGCTCCTGCCGCGACTCGTCGAGCAGGTAGAGCGCCGAGCGGTCGGCCTCGACCACGTCGGTGAGCTTGTTCAGGATCAGCTCGAGCAGCGCGTCCAGGTCCAGCGTGCTGCCGAGGGCGCTCCCCACCTCGCGCAGCGCCCTCGAGATCCGCTCTTCCCGGCGCAAAGCCTGGGTAAGCTCCCGGATGCGCCGCTCGAGGCGGTCGTCGCTGGTCTCGGCCTCGGACCTCACCGAGGTATCCCAACACGAAACCCGAGCCGCGCGAAATGTCCGATGCGCCAGGAGTTTCTTGTCACCGGAGGGCCGCCCCCGGCGTGCAGTGTAGGGAACCGGCAGCTGGTTCCGCCGCGCGCGCGCCGCCCGTCCGGCCGCCGCCTCGCAGCCAGGGCTTTGAACCCACTGAAATCCAAGTTAAATATCCGCCGCATGGCGCTGAAGAGGCTGCAGCTGTTCGTTCGAGGACGCGTCCAGGGCGTCTATTTCCGTGCCTCGGCTCAGCGCGAGGCGCGGCGCCTCGGTCTGACCGGCTGGGTGAAGAACCGGGCCGACGGATCGGTCGAGATCCTCGCTGAGGGCGAGGAAGTATCGATCCGCGAGCTTTACGGTTGGGCCCAGAAGGGTCCGAGCGCCGCGCGCGTCGACCGCGTCGAGCCGCGCTGGCGAAGTTATTCGGGCGAGTTTCCCGATTTCAGAATTTTGGACTAGTCCAAGTTGGTGAACCCGGAGCGACGCTTCCTCGCCCTGCTGACGATCGCTCTTTCGTCGTTGTGCGCCGCGCCCGTCCCGGCAGCATCCGACGCGCTGGGGCAGCCCGAAGCCTCGTCGCGGCCCGGCGACACACTGCGCGAGCTACCGCCGCTGCCG
>JALYWZ010000429.1 GCA_030852505.1 Myxococcota bacterium
GGACGGCGCAGCGGTGCGCGCCGCGTACCCGACGGCTGCCACGACGGACCTCGGATACGACGCCACGCAAGCGTCGGGCCTCGAGCAGATTCAGGCCTCCAGCTTGTCGCTCAGCGATGCCGAGCTAGCGCGGCTCGCCGAGAACGGCGTGGCGATCAGCAAGACCCGCACGTTTCCGTCCTTCTCTTACGGGTACAAGAGCATCTACCTCGAAGACCTGCCGGTGTTCGTGTCCGCGGACTCGATCCTCGAGGCGGTTCACCAATCCTTCGACGCCTTGCTCAAGCGCGCCGAGGAGCGCGTGATGCTCACCGGGCTACAGACCCTGCTTTCGAGCATGCGCGCGCGGATCCCGAGCGTGATCGGCGAGCCGCAAACGGCGCGCGACGCCGACCTCTACTTGTCGGTGGCGCTCGAGCTCAGCAAGGCGAGCTTCGGCCCCGACACCGTGGGTGAGGTCGTCCCCGTGACCGACCTGGATCCGGCCGAAATCACCGAGCTCGTCGAGCTGGCGAAGACGGCCTCCGGTCACGGTTCGATCGAGCTGTTCGGCCTCACGCGGGACGAAGACTTCTCGCAGTTCAAGCCGCGCGGCCACTACACCGAGAGCGCTCAGCTCAGCGCCTACTTCAAGATGATGATCTGGCTCGGGCGCGTGGATCTGCGCCTGATCGAGACGCAGCCGAACGGCGAGCAAATCTTCGACCGCCGGAGCTTCGACGTGGCGGTCGCGCTGCGGCGGCTGATGGACACCGAGCAATTCGAGCGCTGGCGCAAGCTCGAGGGCCTGATCGGCGCCTTCGTCGGCGAGCGCGACAGCATGAGCCCGGAAGAGCTGGACGGGCTGATGACCGCGCTCGGCATGACGCTCGATCCGAGCTCGGCCGAGCTCGGTGATGAGATGCTCTCGGACGAGAAGATCGCAGCCGAGATCCAGAGCGGCGGTTGGGGCGAGCAGCGCATCGCCAGCCGCATCCTGGTGCACGGCGGCGGCGCGGGCGATGAAGCGCTGCCGCTCGACCGCAGCTTCCTCTTGTTCGGCCAGCGTTACACGGTCGATAGCCACGCGTTCGTGAACACCACCTACGACCGCATCCCCGATCGGATGATGCCGAATCCGCTGGACGCGGCCTTCGTGGCCATGAAGAACAACTTCGCGCTCTCGCTGTTATCGGCGGATCTGGGCAGCGCGGCGTACGCGGGCGGCCTGGCGAAGACGCGGGTTCTGGTCGACGCCCACGATCAAAAGTACTGGGAGGGCAGCGCTTACACGCGCTGGCTCGACGGGCTCTCCAAGCTCTCTCCGAGTCCGGGCCAGGAGCTCGCCGGCATCGCGCGCACCGACGCCTGGGAGCGTCGCATCCTCAACGCCCAGATGGGCTCGTGGGCGGAGCTCCGCCACAACACCGTGCTGTACACGAAGCAGTCGTACACCACGGGCAACCAGTGCGAGTTCCCCGACGCCTACGTCGATCCGTATCCCGAATTTTACCAGGCGATGGCGCGGCTCGCCGAGCACCTGGTGACGGTGATCGGCGCGTTCCCCGAGGTCACGCTCAGCGTTGCCGACGTCGGAGAGACGCTGGCAGCGCGCGCGCAAACCTGGGCCACCACGTTCGTGGGCGCGATGGGCTACCTCGAGCAGATGGCGAAGAACCAGCAGGCTGGCGTTCCGCACACACAAGAGCAGCTCGACTTCATCAACGCGGGTGTCAACTGGGGGCCACCCGCAGGCTGCAACGGCCTGAAGTACGGCAACCTCACCGGCTGGTACTTCAAGCTGTTCACCTTCGAAATGGACGCGATCGAATACGATCCCAACGTCACGGACGTTCACACGCAGCCCACCGACGGCGGCGGCGCCGACGTTGGCCGCATCCTGCACGTGGGCACCGGCGAGCCGCGCCTGATGGTCGTCACCGCCAACACCTGCATGGGTCCGCGCGCCTACGCGGGCCTCGCCTTCAGCTACGGCGAGCTCATCACCAACGACTGGCTGCGCCTCACCGACGACGAGTGGTCCAAGACCATCACAGCCGACGGCTTTCCCGACGTCCCGTGGATGAGTAGCGTCACGGGCAACTGACCCGAACCGATGGCGCGGCCCGAAGGCGATAAAATGCGTGACAGGGCCGCCCGCGACGTGTGCGAGCGGCCCTGTCAGAGTGGTGTCAGCGGTTACGCGGGTTAGTACTTGATGCGCAGGGTGGGGTCGCCGAGGAGGCCCCAGAAGTAGGTGCGCTTGCGCTGGAGCGTGCGGGTGCGGCGATCGGGCCAGTTGCTCGCGCCGTTGGGGTTCAAGGCCGCGTCGGAGGCGTCGGCGGTGTAGTAGCCGGAGAGACCTGCAGCGAAGCGCTTGGCGGTGGCAATGGTTTCGGTGAACTTGCGCGGCGTGTCGTTGAAGACTTTGGCGCGCGCGGCCATGCCCAGCCCGTTCGCGTAGAAGAGCATGCTCTCGGCGTGCTGGCGGGCGGCGTAGTTCGGAGTGCTGTACGGCGCGTTGATTGGGAACGCGCCATTCACGGTGCAGCCGTCGTGGATGTAGAATGTCTGACCGGTGGCCATGGTGTCGAAGATCTTGTTCTCCCAGAGCGTGCGGTACACGTAGAAGTCGGCGTCGCTTCGCATGTCGAAGTTCGGACCCTGCCCGAGCGACGCTTCGAGGTAGTAGCCGGTCGCGTCGGTGCGGAGGTTCCACGACCAGGGCTTGCCGCCGACCTGGGCGTTGATCAGCCAGGCGTTGGAGGCTCCGTACTGAGCGACGGCTTCGTTCGAATGGGCCGCGATGCCGCGCAGAACCGCCGGTTCTTTGAGCCAGTTCAGGTACTCGGCGAGGTCGGCGTCGTCGACGCTGAGCGAGGTGCCGAAGGTGGAGTCGGCTTTCTTGAGGAGCGTGTTGAACGACGTCGGGCTCATCAGTCCCGAGTCGAGCGCGCGCACCGCCGAGGTACGGAAGACCTTGTTGCGATCTCCGCCGAGCCGGAAAGCGTGGTTGCGGTACAGGTAGTCCGCGATCACGCGCCGCTCGAGCGTGGGGTCTTCTTTCCATTGCACGTAGTCGTAGCCAGTCAGGCGAACGAGGCGCGGTTTGCCGTCGCTGCCGAACAGGCCCTGGCCGTCCGTGCTGCGGTTGTAGACGAGCGACGGGTTCAGGGCGATGTGGCGGGCGTTGACGCGGCTCACGTCGATTTCAGGACGCGCGATCGGATTCGGCAGCGCCTGGTCGGCGCTCGAGAGCTCGGGGCCGGGCTCGTTCAGCGAGTCGATGGTGAGATAGATCTTGCCGCTCGCTTCGCGGAACGACGTGGATTGGTCGTCGACCAGGAAGTAGTCCGAGACCGTCGTGTTGCGGAGCTCGTAGCTCGAGCTGGTGAGCGTCTGCCCCGCCACCGGGAAGTCGCCCCCGGCTGGCAGCTCCGGAACGAGCGTGACGTCGCGGTACGTCATCGACTCCTGCCGGTAGACGTTCTCCCAATTGCCGTCGAGGTCGGAGAGGATCAGGTCGGAGCGCGGCGCGACCACCTCCGTCCCGCTCTCGGCGAAGTCGATGTTGGAGTACGTCTGGCTGCCGATCTGGCGCGGCTCGGGACCAATGTGCGAGCGCACGAACACGCGCCGCACGATCGTGGACTCCGGGAAATCGCCGATCAGCATCACGGCCTTGAGCGGATAGCGCTGGTGGATGGCCTTGATCATGCGGCGGAGCGCGAGCAGCGTGCGTCCGTCCTGGTGCACGGCGCCGCGGTACAGCTTGGTCTCGATGAAATGGGTCTGGTAATTCTCCTTGAACAGGTCACTCCGGAGCAGCGCGAGCTGCAGGCGCATTTGCAGACCGGAGACGCCGTTGCTCGGGTCGTCCGAGGTGAGGCGCGGATCGTAGAGCACCAGCACTCGGCCCTGCGAGGCGTTGGGGTTCGTCTCCTCGCCCGCCAGGAAGCTCAGCGATTCGATCTCTCGGATGCCGTCGCCGTTGATGTCGTAGCTCTGAAAGCCCGCGACGATGCTGGACACGGATGGAGGCGGTGGTGGCGGCGGCGGGAGCGGCGGCAGCGGATCCGGATCGACCGGCTCGAAAACGCCGCCTCCGCCAATGACGATCGGGCCCTGACCGGTGTTCCTCAACGCCTGTTCGCTGTCCGCGCTCGATTCGGTGTCCATGCCGTCGGCCGAGACCGCGCAGCCGGACAGAAAATGAAGACCGAGCGCGAACAGTGCGGAGCGAGCGATTTGCTTCATGGGCGCTCGCCTTTGCAGCCCGTGTGCCTGCCTCGCACACGCAACGGATCCCGAGGTTTCTGCGTTTTTTGGCGAGCCTGAGCCGACGCCGCGCGGGCGCGCGCGCGGGCGGTGTGCGCGCACGCGGGCGCAAGGATTTGACCACCGGGCGAGCGCTCGAGGGACGCCAGTGTACGTCGCGGTGCGTTTACAGCCGCTTTCGTGAAATTCTCTAAAGGCCTGCGCGCAGCGGCCGTTCGTCATCGAAGCGCGTATGTCGAACCGCCGAGTCATCGCGCTTCTGGTCAACAACGCAGGGCTTCGCGACGATTACCAGGGGAACCTGCGGCGCGGCGTGGAGACCGTGTGCACCGAGCGCAACCTCGACCTCTGGGTTTATGCGGGCCGCACGGACTTCAGCGACTCTCACGGTGCGCAGCTGCGCGTGTTCGACCTGTTGTCCGATGCGCGCGTGGACGGCATCGTCGTAGCCGCCGGCTGCCTCGCCACGGGTCTGTCCGTGCAGGCGCTGCTCGGCGAGCTGCGCGCGCGCTGTGACGTCCCGATCTGCGCGGTCGGCCAGGAATGCGCGGGGATCGCGAGCGTCGTGGTGGATAATCGGCGCGGGAGCAGCGAGCTCGGCGAGCACCTGATCCGCCACGGAAAGAGCCGATTTGCTTACCTCGGCGGGCCGGCAGGACACCAGGAGTCGGAGCAACGCCTGGCCGGGCTCCGCGACGCGCTCGCGCGACACGGGCTCGATTTGCGCGAGAACGCCGTGCGTTACGGCGATTTCCTGGAGCGCTCGGGAGCGGAGGCCATGCGCCGGCTGCTCGCCGATGGGCAGGGCTTCGACGCAATCGTGGCGGCGAATGACCACATGGCGCGCGGGGCCCGGG
>JALYWZ010000430.1 GCA_030852505.1 Myxococcota bacterium
CTATCAAGATGCCCTCGGTGCGCGCGACCTCGCGCGTGATCTGCAAGGCTTCGTGGTCCGTGGCCGTGAGGTACGTGGCGCGCCCGCTGCGGTGCAGAGCGGCGTGCTCGGGGCCGACGCCGGGATAGTCGAGGCCGGCGCTGATCGAGTGCGCCTCCTGGATTTGCCCATCGTCGTCGGTCAACACCAGCGTGCGCGCGCCGTGCAAGACGCCGACCCGGCCGCGGGTGATGGTCGCGGCGTGTTTGTCGGTGTCGACGCCCTCGCCGGCGGCCTCGATGCCGTACAGGGGCACCGGATCGTCGAAAAAGGCGCGGAACGTGCCGATCGCGTTCGAGCCGCCACCGACGCAGGCGAGCACGGCGTCCGGCAGCGCGTTGGTCTTTTCGAGGATCTGCCGGCGTGCCTCGATGCCGATCACGCTCTGCAGGTCGGCCACGAGCGTGGGGAAGGGGTGCGGCCCCGCCGCCGAGCCCACGCAGTAATGCGTGGTGCGGACGTTGGTCACCCAATCGCGCATCGCCTCGTTCATCGCGTCCTTCAGCGTGCGCGAGCCGGAGCTCACCGGGATCACGCGCGTGCCGAGCATCTGCATGCGTGCGACGTTCGGCGCCTGGCGCGCCACGTCGACCTCGCCCATGTAGACCTCGCAGGGCAGGCCGAACACCGCGCAGGCCGTGGCGGTCGCGACACCGTGCTGTCCGGCGCCGGTCTCGGCGATGATCCGCTGCTTGCCGAGCTTCTTCGCGAGCAGCACCTGACCGAGCGCGTTGTTGATCTTGTGCGCGCCCGTGTGACACAGGTCCTCGCGCTTCAGCCACAATTGTCCGAGGTTCTCCGCCGTGGGATCGAGCCGCTCGGCGAGGCGCCTGGCCAGGTAGAGCGGCGTCGGACGGCCGACGTAGTCGGCGAGCAAGCCGCGCCACTCGTTCTGGAAGCTCTCGGTGGGGACGATCTCTTGGACCGCGCGTTCCAGCTCCTCGAGCGCGAAGACCAGGGTTTCGGCGACGAAGCGGCCGCCGAACTCACCGAAATATGCGGACGATTGCGGCATGTTTCCTTCCAGGTGCGTCGAACTACTCCAGGGCTCGGGGCCTGTCGAGCGCGCCGCCCGAATCGCGCGGAACGAGCGCGCAATCGAGCGCGACGGCCGTGGCTTTCAAGGGCTCTTCCGCGTTGCCCGCCTCGCCCTCGAAGCGGTCGGCGATGCGAAAACGCCCGCGCCCGGACACGGCCGGAATGCTGAGCTCGTGCATCACGCGGCCCCCGCTGCCGTCACCGAGCGTGAGCGCGAAGATCCAGCTTTTGTCCTCGGCGCGCGCCTCGTCGAGCACCAGCGTGTCGTAGCCCGCTCGCTCTTCGACGAGCACGTCTCTGCCGTTTTCGAGCCGCACGCGCGAGACGCGACACGGCGGTGCCGCGACCGGCTTTCCCCGAGCATCGCGGCACTCACTGACCGCGTACTCGGCGATCCGGCGGAGCGCGCGCGGCCGGGCGGGCTCGGTGCGACCGCCGTCGATGCCGGCACTCGAGCAGCCGAGGACCAGCAGCAACCCCGCCGCACTCACCAGCGCGGCGCGAGTGCTCACGTTGTCGCCGCGCCTCGGGCTCTGGCCACGAACTCGGCCATCTTGGCCGGATCCTTGAGCCCGGGTGTGCCGAGCTCGACGCCGCTCGCCACGTCGACGCCGAACGGCGACACCTCGCGGATCGCGTCGCCGACGTTGTCCGGGTTCAGGCCGCCCGCGAGGATCAACGGACGCTCGCGCGACAGCTCGCGCACGAGCGACCAATCGAACGCCTGTCCCGTGCCGCCCCGAGCGGGGCCGGCCTTCTTGTCGACCAGCAGCCGCACGCCGGGGTAAGCGATGGCGGCCTCCACGTCTTCGGGGCCGTCGATGCCGACCGCCTTGTAGGAGCGGGGTACCTGAGCGAGCGCTTCCGGCGACTCGCTGCCGTGAAACTGGATCCAATCGAGGCCCACGCCCGCGCGCAGCGCTTCGAGCGCGGCGGGAGCCAGATCCGCGACCACGCCCACGAGCTCGAGCTTGCCGCGGACCGCGTCGGCCACGGCGCGAGCGCGCTCCGGCGCCAGGTAGCGCTTCGACGTCGGGATGAAGTTCAAACCGATGGCGTCGGCGCCCGCTTCCAGAGCAGCCAGCGCGTCACGCGTCGAGGTGATGCCGCAGATCTTGATCCACACGAGAAGGCGAGGATCTAGCCCGCGAAACCCAGGGCCGCCAGGCCAACTACTCGATCCGGAGCAGCTCCTTGACCGTCGAGATCACCTGGGGAGCCTGGATCGGCTTGGTGATGTAAGCGTTCGCGCCGAGCTGTAGCGCGCGCTGCCGATCTTCCTGCGAGCCTTCGGTGGTGATGATCACGATCGGGGTCTCTTTGTGAACCGGATCGCTGCGCACGCGCTTCACCAACTTCAAGCCGTCCATGATCGGCATGTTGATATCGGTGACGATGATGTCGTAGCGCGCGGAAGCCAGCTTCCGCAGCGCGTCCACCCCGTCATCGGCCTCCGTGACCCGCAGGCTCTTGACTCGCGACAGCGCGAACACCAAGAGCTGCCGCATCATCGGAGAGTCCTCGACCACCAAACAAGAGTATTCCGCCATCCCTCACACACTCAAATCCAAGAACGCCTCTAACCCCGGGAGTTTGTGCTCCGCCCGCATGAACAGACTGGCTCCTACCAGCGCCACCGCCGCCTGCCGTCCGAGCAACCGAAACAACTCGAAATCTACGGTGCTGAAGCGCGGCTTTTGCGCCAGCGTCGAGAAGATCGCGATCACGCCGACGTAGCGCTCGTCGATCTCGAGCGGCAACACCGCGGCGGGCCGCTCGGGCGAGCCGTGGTTGCTGTTGGTGTCCTCGTTGACGTGCGCTTCGCCGCTTTCGAACACCTTCCCGAGCTCGCTGCCCGAGACGCGCACTGGTCCGAGCTTACCGCCGGGCACGCCCTCGGACGCGATCGGCACGAGCTCGCTGCCGTCGGCGTTGACGAGGTACATGGCGTAAGCTTCCGCCCCCACGAGCTGTGCCAGGACTTCCTTGATCCGGCGCGTCACCGCGCGCGGCGACAGGCTCGAAGAGAGCTGACTGCTCGCGACGAACAGGTTCGCGAGGTTCGAAAACTCGTGCTCGGCTTCGCTCATGCGCGAGCTGACGTTGCTCTGCAGGGCCTCGGCACGGTTGAAGCGCGACACGAGCTCGGCCTTCTCGAGCTCGAGCGTCTCGATCTTCTTCAACAGATCGCGGACCGCGTGGTCGGCTTCGATCGTGGCGCGGAGCTTGGCGTTCTCGCCCTCGAGGCTCCTCACCCGTTGCTCGAGCGCCTCGTAGTCCTGGAGCAGCTCGCGCGCGAAGCTCGAGCCGCGCGTGAAGCGCTGCAGCACCTCGTCGCGTTCGCTGCGCAGGTCCCTGCCCGGTTCGTCGGTTTTTTCCCGCGGGTCATTCGCCATCGGTCACAACCCGGTCGAGCCTATCATCGTCCACGCCGCCTCGTTCAGGGTTGTGCGTGCTTCCGAGCATCGGTCGCTTTCCCACCTTCGCGCACCGCCTGCGCCTTTGGCAATTCTGGCCGGCGAAACCGGGCCGTTCGGCCGAGAGCACCGAGGCGCCGCGCCGGAAGTGCTGAGCGCTCGGCCAGACCTAGCGGATTCTGTTAGGCTTCCGAGCACCGTGAATGCCTCGCGATCTGTCGAGCCCAGTGACGTGGACGACCTACTTGGCGCGCGGGACCTGGACGGAGCACGGGAGGCGCTTGCTGCCACCGACGCATCGGACCGGCGTTTCGACGTGCTCCGGATCAAGCTCGCGCTCTACGACGGCAGCATGCCGCCCGGGGCGGCGATGCAAGAGCTGATCAAAATCATGCGCCGCGACGAGGACTTCCCCGGCGCGCGCGAGCTCTACCAGGAAGCCTCGAACTCCGCCTACACCGCCGGCCAGTCGAACGTCGCGCACTCTCACCCTCCGCCTCCCGTCCGCCGCAATCCGGACAAAAGCTAACGCCCCGTAAGCTTGCCCGTGCCCGTACACGCCGCCCGTTGTTGGGTGGCCCCAATGATACGGGCGCGGCGTGCGGCCGAGAGCGACGCTTGGCAACGCGAGGCGACGAGGTGAGGGAGCAGCAGCCGCGCTTGCCCGGCGGATTGGGTGTTCGGCGTCGCACACGTTTCTCGTGTACGGGCACGGGCACGGGCACGCTTACGGGGGACTTAACGCCGCACTTCGATGCGCTCGAGATGGAGAATTGACCGGCGAGGGACGGTGAGGCGCAGGTAGCGTGAGGTCTGGCTCTTGAAGCGGGCGTGCCAGACGTCGAACGGCTCTTCGCGGCGCGCGATCTGCACCAAGTGCTCGGGATCGGGGCCGGCCTCGAGCATCAGCGGGCTCGCGCGCTCCTGACAGCAATCGCTGCGGTTGTGGACGACCACCTCCGAGAACGTGACCGGCTCCCCGAGATCGATCTCCACCCAGGGCTTTTCCTGATCGTTGGTGTGGAAGAAGATCGTCGTGTTGGCACCGCCGCAGCTGTTCGCTTCCGGCTTGCACCGAAACATGCTCGAGCTCGCTCTCCAGGGCTTTCCGAGCGCGTAGTCGGGACCGCGGATCACCAGCGACAGCTGGTAAAGGAGGAAGGAGAACAGCACCGCGCCGAGGATGGTGAGGCCGATGCGCACGCTCGAGCCCCAGCGCGCGATCCGGTCGGGCGCGGTGACGCGCTCGAGCAGTGCTCGGCTCGCCTCGCCGAGCGTACGCACGACCTTCTCTTGTTCCGGGTGCGGGCGGCGGGCCCACGAGGCCTGCGTCTCTTCGAGCACGATTTCGACGAGGTCGCGCGCCTCGGCCGTGGTCGTGGCCTCGAGCAGCGTACGGCTCTCTGCCGCCGACAGCACTTCCCTCGGTGAAGGCGCGGTTTCTCCCGGAATGCTCGCGGAGAGCGCCCAGAAGACCGCGTCGCGGTAGAGACCGATCGCGAGCGGCACGGTGGTGCCCGGCGGCAGCGGCTCGCGCGCGTCGAGCGTCGAGTCGGCCAGATCGCGCGCGGCTTGCGACAGTGCCAGGTCCTGGATCTGGCGCTGGCTCCGGCGCTGCAC
>JALYWZ010000431.1 GCA_030852505.1 Myxococcota bacterium
GCTGCAAGGCCGGTTATCCGGTGGTGTGGTGCCCGCGGCCGGGCGACCCTCACGCTATCCCCGATTTCGGCGCGGCTGCGATCGCCAAGTTCTTTCAGCAGTTCTGATTCGAAGACTCCGACAGGTCCCGGTCTACCTGCGCGCGCAGCTCGTTCAACGTCGCATCGAGGTTCGCGAGGGCGGCTCGTAGCTCGTGGACCGAGGGGCGGGAGCGCGAGGCCCCGTTGGAATTGGCTGCAGCGCGCGGCCGGCCAGGTCGATAGCTGGTTTGGTCGCCCGCGCCGGACGCAAGCAGGAGGCCACTCACCGAAAGATCGTGGAGCACGGCCCGAACCTGCGGGACGCTCTCGTCCGCGAATTGGAACAACACTTCGCTCCGCGTGACCGGACCCTGGGCCGTCACGAACTCGAGCACCTGCTCCCAGAGTGATTTCCCCCGGCGCGCGGGGAATTCCGTCTTGCGCCGGATCTGTCGCATATAGGTGCGAAGGCAGATCCCGAACATGTCCGCGCTGACCTTGCGGCTGATCCCCTGGCGCTCGAGCTCGAGGACCATTTCTACGAACACCTGATCGCTGATGCCGGCGAGGGACGCTCGATGCCCGCCGTCCGTCGCAAGCCGGGCGACCAGGACCGTCGTTTGTCGGACGATTGCCTGAATCAGTAGCTCGACGTCCATCTACACGCGCAGGTTCGTCTATGCGCGCAGCCGTCAAGATCGATCACGGAAATCGGTCCGCGTTCAGTAACGAAACGTCGAGGCATCGTGGCCTGCGTTGTAACAGGCACCATTGACCAGCAATGCAGCGCGGTAGCCGTTCCGCATGGCGTGCACATTGCAGTGAAACTCCGCGCGGAAGCCGATCTCGCCAGGGGGGACGTGCGCGGCGTAGCCTTCGGGAAACAGTCGTCGATAGTCGCTCGTCCTGCGGAGCCCAGGGTTCCAGCTGAAGCCGCACCATGCCCCCCAGTTCGGGAACCTCACCATCCGGTACGGCACCCCGTTCGAGGTGAGCAGTACGTCCTCCTCGAAGAACCGGATCCCGACTGGCCCGTAAAGCGCGTCTAGACCGTGGCTGTGCAGATAGTCCTGTTCGTGTCGCAACCAGACCTGATGGACGTCGCGCCGCTCTTCCAGGATATTGATCGAGTCTCCGATGAAGTTCGGGTTTCCGGCGTAGCGATAGTCGTCTTCCGTGTGAAAGATGTACTCGGTAAAGATCGTTCGATACGCCTTGTCGATCGAGCTTGGCTGTCCAAGGTTCTTCTCGTTGAATATGAGGTCGACGCTGGCGCCGTACTCCTCGATGATCTTCTTGCGCATCTCCGGCTTGGCGGAGTCTTCGATGACGACGAATCTCTCGATCGGGTAGGCGTTGAGCGCTCTGAAGCTATCGATGGTTTGTTTCAGGCGTTCGAATCTGTCGTATGAAGTGACGCAGACCGTGACTGTCTTCCCCACGTAGCGAGCTTGCACCGACGCCCGCTCCAGTGCCAGTTCGTTGGCTGCCGCGGCGAGCACCTCGGCGGAGAAGATCGTTGCAAACCCCAGACGCTATTTCGATATTAGTGCCTTTCGGCGAGACGCTCCCGGTTAGTCTCCGTACGTCGCTGGGTCGCGCAGCATGCTGCGGAGCGCAGCACCCGCGGTGGCTGGGGCGATCCCAGTGACGAGCCAGATCCCTTCGTCCTCGGACGAGAGCAATCGTGGACCCGACAGCGGATCCGGTGCTGTCGTGGTTTCGGGCACGGCTCGCTCGACATCGACGACGAAGCCCGGCAGCGCCGCCGCGAGCACGGCGACCTGGTCGGCGCGCGTGTAGGTGTCGGTGATATTTGGCTGCAGCTCGGCCACGAGCTCGCGCAGTGGAGTCACTGGCAGATCCGCGAGCTCCGCCGCCGGTAGATCAGCCGTCGCATCGTAGAAGCTGCTGACCTGAACGTAGCGAAATCGTCTTGCCACGATCGCGTCTGCCCACGGGTCGAGCTCGCCGTTCGGCGCGCCCATGAGGGCGTCGCCGTTCGCTACAACTGAGCCGAGGGCAGCAACGACCACCACTCGCTCCGCGACGGTCGGATCCAGGAGATAGGCGTCGGCGACGTCCGTGAGCCGGCCTCCGACAGCGATCACGACCGGGCGCGCCGCAGAGCCCAGCTGCGCGGAGACTTCGACGATCGAGCGGGCGCCCTGTGAGGCGTTGGGAACCGTGGCGGCGATCTCGCCACTCGATGGCCGCACCAGCGGCGGACCGATACTTGCGGTGGGATCCGGGATGTTCTGCAGGCCGCTCGCCCGCGCGGCGTCCACGAGCTCCCGCCACGCGGCGAGGTTTTCGTCGAGATCTTCCGCGTAGCTGCTCGAATTGACGGTGATGGCGGCGAGGCGCGGGCCCCCGGTATTCGCGAACAAGATCGCGTACAGACCGAACCAGTCCCCCGTGCCATCGTTGCTCAGGATGACGGGGTTGCGCTCGTCGACGGGGAGGAGCCCGCGTGGGACGTCGCTACCTGCGTCCAGCGTTTGTGTGCTGCAGCCGAGCAGGAGCGCGGTAAGTGCGACGAGTCGCCTGCCGACTCCCGACTGCGCGCGTCCCGAGGTCACGGCGGCGACGCTAGCATTTCGTCCACCTTGCGCAGCAGCACGCTCCGTGGAAATCGCCGGCGAAATTCGATCCCAGCTCGCCGTGCCTGATCGATGCGCCCGAGGGCCACCAGCGCTTTCACTCGCAGCACCTCGCGTTCCTCGGTGAGCCGACCGGAAGGGTAGGTGCGCTCGTGCTCGCTTGCCAACGCCAGAACTTGGTCGTAGTCGCCGCGCGCGTTCGCTTGCCGTGCCCGGACGAGAAGCTGCACCTCTTCGGGGCCATTTTCGCGAGCGGCTGAGGCACTGGGACGCGACGCCGGCGTCGCGTTCTCGAGATGATGAACGGGACGCGGTGCTAGGAAGTGACCCGTGGGGAGCCCCATGGGCGCCGAGCCCGTGGCCGTGACCGAGGCAGGCGCCGTCGCTGCGGGCGGCATGTTGCTCGGTAGCGTGGTCGGGGGCGAACGGCTCGGCTCGGTGGCCCCGAACCAGTACCAGCCACCCACGATTGCCCCTGCGACGGCCAGTGCGACCACCCCTCCCAGCAGTGCGCGACTTCCCTGATCGAGAGCGCGTCGAGCCGATGGCAGTCCAGGCGGCCCCTGATTCACGGCGTCGCGCGCGCGCTTCAACATCCTGGCGCGGAGCGGCTCCGGCTGACGCGAAAGCTCGCGCTCGTGCTTCAAAAGAGCCTCGACGGACGGCGAAAGCGGGGGAGGCGTGTCTCCGTTGGGCCCCGACTTCACCGCGCGACGCTCCTGTTTTGGGCGCGCACCAGCGCTGCTTCGAGCTCTTGCCGGGCCTTTCGCAGGCGCGAGTAGGCCGTAAACAAAGGGATTCCGAGCGTCGCTGCGACGTCGCGTATCGGAACCTCGTCGAGCTCGTGCAGGATCAACACGACGCGGCGCTGCATCGGGATCCGCTGCAGCGCGGAGAGCACTAGAGCTCGAACCTCGCTCGCCTCGAGCGCCTGATCCGGGATCGGAGCGAGGTCTTGCTGCTCCTCCGCTTCGATCGGGACTTCACGCCAGTGGCGGCGGCGGTGAGAGGAGGCGACGCGGAACGCGATGCCGAACAGGTACGGTCGCAGAGCGCGTGAGGGATCGTATTGTTGCCAGCTGGCCCGTAACGCCAGGAACGTTTCGTGGGCGAGATCCTCGAGGTCCTCTTTTGCCGTGCCCAAGCGTTGCAGGGTTCTCATGAGGTAGTCGAGCTCGCGCTGATAGGCATCCAGGCAGGCATCGTCGGACGGACTCGCGGGCACGGTCCTAGATTAATTGCCGCAGTCGATCCGGGATTGTCATCAAAATCGAATCAAAAATGCGCTGTCAGGTCGATGCCGGCCGACAGCGAGAACACGGGCATTTCCCAGACGGTCACGGCGTTCATGGCGACCTCGCGCGGGGTGAGCAGGCCCAGGGCGTCGATGTGCGGTGACAGCCACCAGGTGTCCGAGAGCTCCCACCCGGCGGTGAGCCGCGCTCCCGCCTGCCCGACGAGCGCCGCTGGCGATCGCGGTTCGTCGACATCGAGGCCCGTGACGCTGAGCCTCGCCACCTTTCCGAGGACGCACGCGCCGAAAGCTCCGCGATGCCCGCAGAGGGCGGCGCTTCCTCCCGCGAGGCTCTGGCGAAATCCGCTGCCGTCGCCGAGCCTTTCGACCACAGGCAGCGTGGCTTCGGCCGAGATCTCGGCCGAGACATCGCCTAGCCGTGCGCCGACGAACAAGCGCCCCTGACCGGTCACGCTCGGGGACAACCGCCACGCGAGCGCAGGACCCAATCCCACGGAGAAGCGTAGAGCCTGGGCTCGCTCGGGCGTTCGTCTCGGAGCCGCATCTTGCGGCGGAGGATAGCCAGGCGAGCGGTGTTCTCGTTGGGGTTCCGCGGGCGAGGTTTGGCTCGGCGCCCCGCCGCCGCTGCCGGGTTTCGAAGTCGTCGACTCTGGCGATAGCTGCGAGCCGGTCTCGCCGCCTTCAGGTTCTCCTTCTATCTCCAACGCGTGCAGCTCATCTGTATCAGGCCGCAGGAGATCGATTTGCAGCGCGACGGCGAAGCTGATTTCTCGCAGCAGCTTGGGGCAATCGCCGTCCCGCGCGACGAAGCGGCGTTCGCCGATGCTGCCCCCGCTCGCGTCCGTCCAGATGACGCTGCCCCTGAGCGAGCCGGTCGCGTTGGTCACGCGGACTTCCACACTCATGCCGTTCCTCGAGCGGAAGGGATCGTATCCGACGGCGCGCGCCACGCTGCGCGTGAACTCCGCCGCGTCCCAGCAGTGCTGCATGGAAGCGTCCACCTCGTAGCGAAGGCCGACGTAGAACGGCGGTGCCGCCTCGGCCCGTACCGCAACCAGCGTGCCCGCAAGCGCCGCGACGCATGCCAAGAGCTTCGAAAGATCCCGCAACAGGATCCGCGAGCAGCGCGCGGCTGGGCCGCTGCGGAAAGCTTCAGCGGGAGCGTACACGCATTTTCTTTAACAGGGTCGGCGCCGCTCCGGCAATCCAGGGATGTCGGCTGAGACACCTCCGTTT
>JALYWZ010000432.1 GCA_030852505.1 Myxococcota bacterium
CCTCCGCTTCGGGGGAGCGCGTCACGAGAAACAAAAGCAGCGCGAGCAACAGCAGGCCACCGCCGAGCAACGGCAACCACCCGGGAGATTCCGGCTCGTCGGGCGGGGGCTCGAGATCGTGGTGATCGTCGTCGTGGTCGTCCTCGACCGAGTCGTGGCCGTGTCCGTGAGAGCCGCTCATGGGCCGGCCTTATCCCGCGGTTTTTTCGGCGAGGCAAGCCGGTTCCGATGTCGGCGGCGGTGCGGTCGCCCGCGGGGTGGGGGAGTTCGTCGGCTTGACCCTCGGAACAGCCGCGCCCTAGGCTCAAGCTCGAATCGGAACCCGATGGCCCATCAGCAGCAGCGCTACCGAGTAATCGAGAAGATCGCGTCCGGAGGCATGGCCGAGGTGTTCCGGGCCGAGAGCGCCGGCCTCGAGGGCTTCAAGAAGACGGTCGCGATCAAACGCGTCCTCCCGCACCTCTCCGAGAAGAAGCAGTTCATGGGGATGTTCCTGGACGAGGCGCGGCTGTCTGCGCATCTGTCCCACTCGAACTGCGTTCAGGTCTTCGACATCGGCGTCGGCGACAACACCTACTTCATCGTGATGGAGTACGTGGACGGCTCCGATCTGAAGGGCGTGATCGAGCACCGAAAGCGCCTGAATCAGCCGTTTCCGATCGAGGAGGCGTGCCTGATCTGCGTGCGCATCTGCGAGGGTCTGTCGTACGCGCACGAGCTCGCCGACGGGCGAGGGGAGAGCTTGCACATCGTGCACCGGGACATGTCGCCGCCCAACGTGCTCATCACGCGGCACGGCGAGGTCAAGATCGTGGATTTCGGGCTCGCCAAGGCCAACAGCCAGCTCGAGCACAGCGAGCCCGGCATCATCAAGGGCAAGTTCAGCTACCTGTCGCCGGAAGCGGCGCAGGGCCAGCCCGTCGATCACCGCACGGATATCTTCGCAGTCGGCATCATCCTCTGGGAGCTGCTCGCGGGGCGAAAGCTGTTCTTCGGCGAGACCGATCTCGAGACCGTGCGCATGGTTCAGGCGGCCAAGGTTCCACCGATCCGCCAGTTCAACCCGCGGGTGTCGCCGGGGCTCGAGGCCGTGCTCGCGCGCTCGCTGCACGGCGATCCGGCGCAGCGCTACCAGAGCGCGCGCGACTTCGGGCGCGACCTGAACAAGATCTTGTTCCACCTGGGCCGTGAGGTCTCGAGCTTCGACATCGCGCAGCTCGTGCTCCCGATCTGGCGAGAGCGCCTCGAGAAGCGCCGGCCGCAGGCCGCCGATCGCGGCGGCTCGTTCATCGGTTCGCTGATCGATCAGGCACTGTTCGAGTTCACCTCGCTCGAATCCAACGAGCGCAAGAGCCAGCTCTCGAACCCAGGCGCGCAGCCGCTGATCGCCAACTACGACAACGTCCAGACCTGGGCGCAGGCGCTCGGGCAACAGCCGCAAGACCGACCGCCGAGCGGCGATCCGGGCTTCGAGGTCGGAAACCTGGCCTCGCTCGAGGACGACGCGATCTCCGCCCACGGCCCAGTCTCGGGTGCGCCCGAGCCACTCTCGGAGATCCAGCCGCTCTCGTCTTCTCTACCGAGCCCCCGCTCCGACGACATCGACGAAGACGTGAACCTGCGCCCGCGCAAGAACGTTCTGATCGGCGTCGGCGTGGCGCTGCTCGCGGTCGTGATCGTGCTCATCGCCTGGTTCGGCGGGCTTCTGCGCTAGGCCCCGACGAGAAACGGGCGAGCCAGGCTGTTCGCCCGAGCTCGCCCGTTGGACCAACGAAAAGAGCGTTCAGCTCTCTTCGTTCTCGCCGGCATCCTCGCCGGTCTCGTCGTCGTCGTCGTCGTCGTCGTCCTCTCCGGTATCGACGTCGTCGACGTTCTCCGGATCAGCGACGGTCTCGCCGGCGGCCTCGCGGCGTTCGCGTTCCTGGCGCAGCTGGTTCAGGCGCTGGAACACGATCGGCTTCGGCGCGACGACCAGCGCCATGGTGCGCTGTTCCATTTCGGGCCGCTGCTCGACGTTGGCGATGTCTTCGATGCGCGCCATGATCAGGTTCAGCTGCATCTGTGCGCGCTGGGGGTGCATGATCTCGCGGCCGCGGAAGCGGCAGATGACCTTGACCTTGTTGCCGGCCTCGAGGAAGCGGCGCGTGGCGCGGATCTTCACCTCGATGTCGTGATCGTCGGTCTTCGGGCGGACCTTGATCTCTTTGACCTCGACGACGGTCTGCTTCTTCTTGGCGTCGCGGGCCTTCTTCTTTTCCTCGTACTTGTACTTGCCGAAGTCGAGGATCTTGCACACCGGAGGGCTGGCCTTCGGGTTCACCTCGACCAGGTCGAGGCCGACCTCTTGCGCGCGGCGCAGCGCCTGCTCGGTCGTGAGCACGCCGAGGTTCGAGCCGTCGGCATCGACGACGCGCACCTCGGGCACGCGGATCCGATGGTTGATGCGGATCTGCGGACCACGCGTGTCGCGGCTGAAGCGGCCACGCCCGCCGCTCATCGCCATGATGCACCTAGATCGACTGTCAGCTCTTTACCCAACATGGACGATTCGCTCGCTCCCTTCCGTATCCCGAAACCCCGTCACGAGACGGCAACGCGCGGAAGCTTGGCTTCCTCCAAAAGTCGCTCCGAGAACGCCTGAATGGTCAGCTTGCCGAGCTCGCCGTCGTCGCGCGAGCGCGGGCTCAGCGTGCCGTTCGCGGCCTCGTCGTCGCCGATCACCACGATGTACGGGTAGCGCTGCAGGCGCGCCCCGCGGATCTTGGCGCCGAGCTTGTCGGCACCCGCGTCGAGCGCGACCCGGAGCCCCAGACCGCGCAGCTGCTTCTGCACGGACTCGGCGTAGGCCGCCTGCTTCTCGCTGACGGTGACCAAGATCGCCTGCTCCGGCGCGACCCAGGTCGGGAACTTGCCGGCGACGTGCTCCAGGTAGATCGCGTAAAAGCGCTCGAGCGAACCGAAGATCGCTCGGTGCAGCATGATCGGCCGGTGCCCCGCGCCGTCTTGCGCGATGTACTCGAGGCCGAAGCGCTCGGGCATCATGTAGTCGAGCTGGATCGTGCCGAGCTGCCAGGAGCGCTTGAGCGCGTCCGTCACGTGGAACTCGAGCTTCGGTCCGTAGAAGGCGCCCTCGCCGGCGAGCGACTCGAACGGGATCGACGCTTCTTTCAGGGCCTTTTCGAGCGCGCCCTCGGCGCTGTCCCAGAGCTCGTCCGAGCCGAGCTTCTTCTCCGGACGCAGCGCGAGCTTCACGCGCACGTCCTCGAAGCCGAACACCTTGTAGATCTCGAACAGGAGCTTGTTGAACGCCGCGATCTCGACCTCGAGCTGGTCGGGCGTGCAGAAGATGTGCGCGTCGTCCTGGCAGAAGCTGCGGACGCGGGCCAGGCCGTGCACCACGCCGGCGCGCTCGAAGCGGTGGAGCCGACCGAAGTCCGCCACGCGCCACGGCAGCTCGCGATAGCTGCGCCGGCGCTCGCCGAAGATCAGGCAGTGGCTCGGGCAGTTCATCGGCTTCTGCGCGGTCCAGGCCGGCTCCGCGTTGGCCTCGCGCGCTTCGTCCAGGCTGTCCTTGGTGACCGCCAGGTACATGTTCTCGACGAAGTTATCGAGGTGGCCGCTGGTGCCGAACAGCCGCTTGTCGAAGATCTGCGGAGTTATCACCTCTTCGTAGCCGGTGACGTTGTAGACGCTGCGGATGAACTCGACGAGCCGGTGATAGACGGTCGCGCCGCGCGGCAAGAAGAACGGCATGCCGGGCGCGTACTCGTGGAACGAGAACAGCGACAGCTCCTTGCCGAGCTTTCTGTGGTCGCGCTGCCGCGCCTCCTCGAGCAGGCGCAGGTGCTCCTTGAGCTCCGCCTCCGACGGGAACGCAGTCCCGTAGATGCGCTGGAGCATCGGGTTCTTCTCGTCGCCGCGCCAGTACGCTCCCGCGACGCTCGTGAGCTTCACCGCGCCGAGGTGACCGGTGTTCGGGACGTGCGGGCCTTCGCACAGATCCAGCCAGGTGCCGTCGGCGCGGTCGGGGCTGCCGTGGCGGTAAATCGAGATCGCCTCGCCGCTCGGGATCTTCGCGAGAATTTCGAGCTTGTAGCGCTCGCCCATCTTTTCGAAGAGAGCGTGAGCCGCGTCGCGATCCATCTCCTCGCGATAAAACGGCTTCTTCTCCTTGATGATGCGGCGCATCTCGCCCTCGATCGCTTCCAGATCCTTGTCCGTGAACGGACCGTCGGGGCGATCGAAGTCGTAGTAGAAGCCCTGATCGATGGCGGGGCCGATCGTGACCTGCGTGCCGGGGAACAAACGCTGGACCGCGTCCGCCATCACGTGCGCCGCCGAGTGACGGATCACCTCGAGCGCGGCCGGATCGCCGACGCGGATCGGCTCCACGTTGGAGTTCGCGGGCAGCGGCGTGTGCAGATCGACGATCTGGCCGTCCACTCGGGCAGCCACGACGTCGTCGGAGAGCTGACCGCGTTCGCGAAGCAGCTCGCCCGGCGTTCGGCGCAAAGGCTCAGCCGCGCTCATGGAGTCGCCTGCGCGTCATACGCGCGAACGCCAGCGGCGGGGCCCCCGGCCCCTAAACGTGATCTCCGAACCGATGCCATCGTTGCCATTCCCGGAATTTGTAGGCGCGGCCAGGATTGAACTGGCGACCCCTACCGTGTCAAGGTAGTGCTCTACCACTGAGCTACGCGCCTGCGGATTGGCCGGAAATGCGCCAACGATTCTGCGGTTTCGGGGGATCAGGGTCGCTTGACTACAACCCGCCGCCGGGGGTGTCAAGCCAGAGCGCATACCCAGAACCTCGAGGACCGCCCGCGCGCTGCATCTCCCGGAAACGCAAGCCTTCCCCTGCTTGCGTGCCCCACTGATTGTGGGTATAGCCGGCGCCTCTTCTAAGGAGCCTAGCGCGTGCCCGACGCCACTGTTTCGTACCGGGTGATGGGCACCGGAGCCCTTCCCGGAACCGCCCCGCTCGACAACTCGAGCGGATCGCTCTTGTTGAGCGCCTTCCAGACCGTTCCGCCCGCTCCCGGCCGCGAGTCGGGCGCCGAGGTGCCCGCGAAAGCACCCAGCGGTGCCGACCCGGGCCCCGGCGGTGCAC
>JALYWZ010000433.1 GCA_030852505.1 Myxococcota bacterium
CAATCAGCTCCAAGGCAGGCGGCTTCAGGCCGTTCAGTAGCTCGATCCCCGCAAGTTGCTCGACGCGGTCGACCATCTGGGACACCGACTCTATCAAACCGCCGAGCGCGTGTCCCTCCAGTTTGCGGGGCTGGAAAAACCGCTGCGCGCGGTTTCACACGCTCCGAGTCAGCGGGTGAAGGTGACGTTGAACGCGCCGGTGGTCTTGGTCACGGGCTTGCCGTTCGCGTCGAAGCCGGGCGTGTAGTCGTATTTGAATGCGCAGCGCCGCGCCGCCTGGCCGAAGCCGAAGCCGGCGTCTTTGACGACCACCGCCGACTTGGCGGTGCCGTCGGGGTTGACGGTGACCATCAACTGAACGACCGCGTGGTTGATGCCCTCGAGGTCGGCCTCGGCCGGGAAAGGGCACTTCCAGCTGCCCGACTTCGGCAGCGCGGGGCGTGAAAGATCGCGCGCGGGCGGCGGCGGAGCGAGCGCCGTGCCGGTGCCACCCGGCGTGCCGCCGATCACCGCCTTGGTGTCGCGCACGGCGATCTTCGAGGTGCCCTGGGATGCGGTGATGCCGCCGGCGTAGCTCTCGGCGTTACCGGTGACGAAGCCTTGATCGGTGAGATCCACCGGCTCGTTCGGGTCGGGGTCGGAGGTGAGCACTTTGCCGGCCTGTGCCGGTGCAGGCGGAGGGGGCGGCGGTTCCGCTGCGGCCTTGGGGGGCGGCGCCGCTTCCTTCGGCGGCTCCGGTTCCGGTGGCGGAGGGGGAGGTGGCGGCGGAGGAGGAGGCTGTGACGTATCGAGGTCGATCTCGGCGCCGAGCTTGGCCTTCACGGTGTCCACGACGCGCGAGGCGAACGAGCGCACGTCGTAGAACGAGTGCGCAGCACGCGCTGCCACGGCGCTGTGCATGCCGAGCCCGCCGACGATGCCGATCACCGCGCCGAGGCGCAGGCTGCGTCGGCCGAGCGAGAGGATGGGACCCAGCGGGTCGAGCGGTGCGCGCCTTTGAACGGGAGCGGGCATCTTCAGGGGATGGGCTGCGGCGCGGCGGCCGGCGCGGTGTCCCCAGCCACGGGGGTGACGGCGAACGCGATCTTGGCGACGCCCGCACGCTTCAACAGATCGAGCACGTGGATGACTCGCCCGTGCTCCACCTTCTGATCGGCGCGGATCACGGCGCGGAGCTCCTTGTTGCGCGACTTGGCGTCCTGCGCGAGCTTGCCCACGGCCTCGTCGCTCGCCACCACGTTCGAGTCCACGCGCGTCTTCCCGTCGGCGCTGAGCTCGACGGAAAACACCGTCTGCAGCGACTCACCGCTCGCGGCCTTGGGCAGATCCATCGGCATGCCTTGCGAGACGATGATCTTGGCGGTGACCATGAAGATGATCAGCAACACCAGCGTGACGTCCACGAGGGGCGTCACGTTAATGCCCGCGATCAGGCCGTCGTCGTCGCTCGAGGAGCTGCTGGCCATGCTCAGGCCTCGTCCTTGGCTCCGCCGCGCTCCGCCCTCAGCTTGTCGCTATCGCTCTTGTTGGATTTGTTGGCTACGGAGCGCGCCTCCGGCGCAGGCGGTGCGACGAGGTACGACAACAGCACGTGGCTCAGCGCGTCGGTGTTGGCGAGGATCGACTTGGAGAGCCGCTGGTAATAGTTGTACATCGCGACCGCCGGGATCGCGATCAACAGGCCCACGGCCGTGGCCACGAGCGCCTCGGCGATGGCGGCCATGACCTCTTGAGGCGCCGCTACGGCCGATTGCGTGGCGACCGTCGTCGTCTGCGAGCCGAGCTTTTCGAAGGCTTGCACCACGCCGATCACGGTGCCGAACAAGCCGATGAACGGCGCGTTGTTGCCGAGCGTTCCGAGGAACGCCAGGCGCCGTTCGAGCTTCATGCGCTGGAGCGCCATCGCTCCTTGCATGGCCTCGTCTGCAGCCTTGGCTCCGCGATCCGACTCCATCAAGCCTGCGACCACCACGGCGGCTTCCGCGCTCGGCGAGGCCTCCATGATCTTCTGCGCGCCCTCGGTGTCACCCCGGCGCAGCTGATCGCGGAGCTTCTGGGCGAGGGCTCCGATGTCGTCGCGCAAGGACCAGTAGAACCAGCCGCGTTCGAGCATGATCGCCACCGAAATCACGCTCAGAAAGATCATCAGCCACATCACCCAACTTGCGCCGAAGTTGGTCATGAGGTTCTGAAGCCACTCCACCAGATTCATTCAGTGATTCCTCGCTGTTGTGCGGATCGCCCCGATCTCGAGCGTGCGCGGGTTGGTAGCACAGGAGGCGGGGTGCAGCCCGGCCTGACCACCAAAGACGCCCGCGGACCGGGCTCCCGGCCGATTGCCTGGCTGGCGCTCTCCATCCCGGATGGGGACGCTGCCCCGGCTCACAGCTCGTGGGGCATCAGGTCGTACGGCGAGCGGAAGAACTGCTGGGGGGAATACGCCTTCAGGCAGGACACCCGGCGCATGTAAATGTCCGCGTACAGATCGACCTGCAGCCCGAAGCTCGACATTTCGCTCTGCTCCTTGAGCAGCGAGCCCCAGTAGGGGTGAAAGCGCTTCGAGATGCGATCGGCGAGCGACTCGTGCTCGGCGACGTTGGCGCGGAGCTCGGTGCGGATGCGATCGAGCGCGCGCTTGGCGATCACGCGCTCCGACTGACCGAAGCCGTTGTCTGCGCCCGACTTGGAGAGCTCCTTGAAGCGGGCCTGGTAGTAGCGGAGATCGTTCTCGAGGCGATCCCGCTCTTCTTCCAGCGCGCGCTGGCGCCCGAGGTCCGCGGCGCACACCTCGTAGGCCTCCACCTCGGCGTCGAGCTCGGGGATGATCATCGCGGTGTGCCACGACGACTCCTTCTTCGAGCGCAGGATGTCGCCGAAGATGTGGTCGCCGACGTAGAGCACGCTCGAGCCCGTGTTGAGCCCCGCCAGGCGCTCGAACTCGATCAGGTTTCCACCGTCGTAGATCTTGCCGCGCTCGAGCGGGCCCTTCACCGGCCGCAGGATCTCGCCGTCTCGCTCCATCAGCGGTCTGCCGTCCTGGAACCAGCGGGGTTTTCCGGCGCTGCACAGCACGAACTCGAAGTAGTGCCGCCAGGACGGGTACTCGGGCATCGCTCCACCCAGGAGGAAGCTCATCATCCGCTCGGTGTAAGAGAGCGGCGAGTTGGTGAGCAGGAACAGCTTCTTACCTGCGGAGCGCAGCTTGTGCAGGGTGCGCGCGAGCTCCGGATCCTTCTCGATGAAGCGCTCGAGGTCGGCGGTGACGACGGCGTAGACGGCGCCTTCGGCGTGCGCCTCGTCGATCGCGGCGCGCACGTCGGCGAACAGCTGGTCGTAGTCGACCTTCTCACCGCGCTTGTCGAGCGCGTCGACGATCGCGGCGTAGCTCGTGACCTCGCTCAGCGCGAACAGCGTGTCGATCCAGTGATAGCGCGGCGTGTGCGGGCGGATCCGCTTGTGGTGATAGAGCTCGGTCAGCTCCTGCTTCGGGATCTTCTGGAGCCCGTGGTAGCCGTGATGGACGACCTTGTAGCGGTCCATCTTCAGCACGTGCCCGTAGCGCTTGTCGACCAGCAGCCCGCGGATCGGAAAGCGCGTGTCGTACTCGAGCTTGAGCAGCGAGCTCGGGTAGCCGCGACGGATCAACCGCTCCACCGTGAGCTCGACGCTCAGCCGGTCCATCTCGTTCTGGCGGTAGATCGCCAGCGTGTAGTCCATGTCGAACCCGACCCACTCGATGTTCGACATCCGCAGGTCGCGGTTGACGAACACCCGGTCCACCCGAGGGATCGAGTGGTCGCTGAGCGGCGGTTGGCTGACCCCTGCCAGGGGCAGAACGAGCTGATGTGGCGCGGCGCTCATCCTGAGTTTTCGAGGCGACGACTCGCGAGTCGACGTCTGCTCAGGATAGCAGGGAAATTCAGGGAGCGGTCAACGGGGTCGGGCTCAGACCAGGCACACACCGTGACCTGTGTCGATCCGATCCAGGCGGAGCCTCGGGCCGGTTTGCTCGAAACCGCCGGAAAGCGGGCGCTTCGCCAGGAACATCGGCGTGTCGAGATCGACGAAACCGAAGCCCCCGAGCCCCGCGGCGAGGCACGCCGAGGTGCTCATTGCGAGCTCGGTCTCGACCATTCCGCCGACCATCAGCCCGAGGCCGTGGGCGCGCGCGCAGCGGATCATGTCCCAGGCTTCGAACACCCCGGTCTTCATGATCTTCACGTTGACGACGCTCGCGGCACCCGCGTTTGCGAGTGCGAGCACGTCGCGCGTGGAGCGCGCGCTCTCGTCGGCTGCCACTGGAATGCCGCTTTGCTCTCGAACTCGGCGCAGCTCGTCGAGGTCTGCGGCCGGCGTGGGCTGCTCGAGGAGCACCACGCTCCGGCGGGCCGTGCCGAGCGCGCCCAAAAGCTCGAGCGTCTCGCGCGCGCTCAGGCTCTCGTTGGCGTCGAGCACGAGCTTGGCTTCGGGAGCGGCCGCGTGAACGGCGAGCACGCGCTCGACGTCCAGCTCGGGTGCGGCGCCGCCGATCTTGATCTTCAAGGTCCCGAAGCCCTGCAGCACCGCACGCTTGGCGAGGGTGGTGGCGCGCTCGCGATCGCCGGTCGGGATCGTGATGTCGGTCACGAGCTCGGTCTCGGCGCCGCCGAAGTAGGACCAGAGCGAGACGCGGTGGTGGCGTGTGAACGCGTCGAGCAGCGCCGTTTCGACGGCGCACAGCGCGCTCGGCGTTTCCGAGAGCGCTTCGCGGCACAGCGCGGCGAGCGGCCGCAAGCGCCGCAGATCGCGGCCCGCGAGCAGCTCGCGAACGCCCGACAGCGCCGACAGCGCGTCGTCTTGGGTTTCGCCGTTCACGGCCGGGAAGGGCGCCGCCTCACCCAGGCCGCGAGTGCCGTCGGCGAGGCGCACCTCGACCAGCACGTTCCTGGCGACGTGTTGGGTGCCGCCAGCGATGCCGAAAGGCTCGTCGAGCGGGACGTCGAACGGTCGAAAACCGACTTCGGAGATGCTCAGCATCCGCTTCCTGGAACCTGATACCCGATACCCGGAACGCGTGTCACAAATAGCGCGTGTCCGAGCCCGCCGTCGCCGTCGTGATCACGGGCGAGC
>JALYWZ010000061.1 GCA_030852505.1 Myxococcota bacterium
CCTCTTCGACGAGAGCCCGCGCGTAGAGCTCGAGGCGGGTCGAAGAGTCCCGGCTCGCGTAGGGATTGGGCATGAACGGACACACCGCGACCAGACCCTGAAACGGTTGGTCCGCGAGCGAGCGGTTCAGCTCCGCGTATTCGGGCTCGCTGACGAAGGCTTCGCGCTCGCGCTGGAGCGGCGGGTGCTCGAGGCGCTCCCACGCCCGGCCGAGCCCGTACGGCCCGAGCCAGGCGAACAGCCCCGCCCGCTGATCGTGCGTTTCGCCGAGGCCGTGCAACAGCACGACCACGGGCAAGCTGCCTTGCGCTGCGCGCCGCCGCGGGGTGATCACGAGCAGCGAATTGCCGAGCAGCTTGGTATTTTCCAGGGGCAGCTCGAGCACGTCGAAGCCCGTCGTGGGCTCGCGTGGAAGGGCGGCCGCGGGCAGCCCCGACAACAGCGCGCGTCGCGACAGCACCGCCGAGCTCACGGTCCCTCGCTGCGCGGCGGGGGCCGCAGGCTGAGACGCGAGAACGTCTTCGAGCGGTGCAACAGATCGCCCACGAGCAGGACGTACGCCGGCAGCGCCAGCAGCAGCCCGAGCCCGACCCGCCCCCAGTGGATCACGTGGTCGTTGGGCGCGCCGAGGAAGCGCACCTCGAGCAGCACCCCGGCGTTGTACGCGAAGTGGCTGACGATACACGCCCAGAGCGAGCCCGTGTAGAGCCGCACCAGGCCGAAGGCGATGCCGAGCACGGCCGTGCCCGCGGCCTGCGTGGGCTCGAGGTGGAACAGGCCGAACATCAAGCTCGGCACGACCACGGCAATCAGCGAGGAGCTATTGCGGAAGGCCGTGGTGACGAAGCCACGGAACATCGTCTCTTCGACCAGCGCCGGGAGCAGCGCCGCGGCGAGCAAAGCCATGCCGAGGCCGAGCGGCTCGGGATTTCGTGCGAGAGCGAACACCAGGTGCTCGGCGGTGATCGGTCGCGGCAGCGCGCGGTACACGAGCTCGCCGGTCACCTCGGCGAGCGGCGCGAACGCGAACGGCAAGAGCACGGCGCCGAGCAGCGCGCGCAGCGACGGACGCGAGAGCGGGAGGACCACTGCGTAGGGCGCACGCGTGCGCCGGCGCCACAGCGCCAGAAGCCCCAGCACCGCGAGCTCGTTGGCCGCGATGTTGGCGGAAATCCAATACGGGCTCGTGACGAGCGGTGAGGCGACCGGGTCGCTGATCAATGCGAAGGCGGCGTCGGGCGCCAAGCCCTCGGAAGTAGCCAGCATCGCGGCCACCAGACCGACCGCGAGCCCGACGGCGACGAGCAGCGCCATGCCGAGCAGCCAGACCATCACCGCCTGGCGGGGGGTCGGCAATCGTGCGGGGAGGCCAGGCACGGGCGGACCGTAGCACCGTTGCCCGAGGGCCAGGCAGTGGCGGGGCAGGCCCCCGATCACCGGAAATCATGAAATTTCGGCGATCTTTGCTAGCGTTGCGCAATGCGAAAACTTGGAGTTTCCACGCTTTTCTTGATGCTCACCGCGCTGGGCTCGGCCTGTTCCGAGGCGGAAGAGGGGCCCGGCTCCAACGAATCCACGATCCGGACCCGCGACGCGTTCTGTAGAGAGTGGGGCGTCCGGGCCTGCAGCGACAACGTCGTCAAGTACTGCCAGGCACGCAGCGTCGAGACCTGTCGCGCGGCCCAGGCCGAGTACTGCCTGAGCATCGTGCCGACGAGCTACGCCTCGGACCACGCGCGCGAGTGTCTGGACGGCGTTCAGCGAGCGTACGAGGACGGCGATCTCGACGGTGACGAGCTCATCACGGTGCGCGCGCTCGGCAAGCCGTGCGATCGCCTGCTGCGCGGCTCCGGGATCGCGAATGCGGACTGCATGGACAATGCGGACTGCGACGGCACCAAGGGTCTCGTGTGCGTGACCAAGGGCAGCGATCCGGTCGGGACCTGCCAGGTTCCCGAAGAAGTGCGCGGCGGCTTCGAGTGCACCGAGCCGCAGCAGCTCTGCGAAGAGGGCTTCTACTGCAACGGCGACAATTGCATCGCGCATCGAAAGATCGGCGCGAGCTGTACGCTCGATAGCGAGTGCGGGGCCGAGGCTTACTGCGAGACCCCGCCCGGGGAGGTCGACAAGGTCTGCCTTTCCCGCGGCGCCGTCGGCTCCGGCTGCACCAGCGGACGCGAATGCCTCTCTCAGATCTGCCTGGAAATCCCCGACACCGAATCGAGGTGCGTCGATCAAGTGCGGCTGTCGGTATCGGAACCGTTCTGCAAAACTTTGGGGTAAGACCAGGCATGGTTCGGCAGAAGCTCTGGCTGCTCTCGATTTCGTTGCTGGCTTGGGGTTGCGAGGACGCGCCCAAAGAGAAGCCGAGCGAAGCCGCTTCGGCGGTTGCGGCTGCAAAGTCCGAGCCCGCGCCGGAACCGCCCAAGCCGTCGGCGCCGACCCTGTTCATCGACGAGCAGGGTCCGCGCGTCGGCATGGAGTCGGCGAACCTGAACGAGCCCGGCGGTCGCCAGAAGCTCGCGGAGATCATCGCCAACGTCCGCGGCTATCTGTCGGCCGGCGATGTTCGCCTCAACGTGGACCGGAAGGCCAAGCCCGAATGGGTAGCGGCCTATCTGACCGAGCTCGGTAAGCAGCAGGTGTCGCAAGTCTCGGTGCGCACACCGTCGCGCCCGGAGTTCCCGCTCGAGGTGATCTTCGCGCCGGAAGAGCGCGCGGTGCAGGCGCCGCCTTGCACCGTGGTCGCGATGATCACCGAGGATCGCGGCACCGCGGTCTGGAAGCTGTCGGGCGGCACCGCCGGCAAGCGCCCGAAAGGCATGGCCGGCCCCGATCTTTCGATGACCCAGGACTCGATCGCGCGCCTCGCCAAGGCCTGCAACGGCGGCGGCGCGCTGATCGTCTCCGGCGCAAAAGGCGTCGAGTGGGGCCTGGTCTACGATCTCGCCGCGTCAGCCAAGATGATCCCGGGCACGCGCTTCGACCTCGTCGTCGCGCCCTCGCGCACACCCACCCCCGGACACAAGGTCGAGCTCGGTCCCTAAAAGTCGTGGGCGGCTTCTGTCGCCAAGGCGCCAAGGAGCGCCAAGAGTCGCAAAGATTTTGGGGGGAACTTTGCGGGTCAAATCGGCACAGAGAAGAGTCTGTCCGAGCCGGAGCCGTCGAGCTCGCGCCCTTGGGGTCAGCGCTTTACGGCGACGGGCATGCCCGTCAGAGGATCGCAGGGGAAGGTGATGTCGAGCGTTTGTTCGGCCTTGAACTTCTCGCAGGCGGCGCCTTGCAGCGTGACCTGATAGCGGTTGTCCTCGAGCTTCCAGCCGTTCGGATCGCCGTAGACCTGCGGCTCTTTGCCGACGCCGACCAGCACGCTGCCGACGGCGGGGTTCCCCGTGACGCGCACGTCCATTTCGACCGTGCACGCGAGCGCCGTGAGTAGCTCCTCGATCGCGGTCGTGAGCTGGGCGGCGTTCTCTGCCGTGTAGAACTTGGCTGCGCCGGGCATGCCGGTGGTGTCGTAGGTGCCCTGGAGCTCGCGACCGTAGGCGTCGGCGCAGCTTTGCCAGACGAAGGTCTCGGGCGGCGGCTCGACGGGCAGGCCGAGCCCGGCGTTGGCGATGTCTTGCAGGTGATTCGGGCCGCAGCGCCCCCAGCTCGGCTCGCAGCCGTTGTTGCCGACAATCACTTCGCCGATGCCGACCACGAAGGTCTTGATGCCGGCGGTGTATGCGTCCTGCACCGCCTTGATGCTCAGATCCTGACCGCACTGCGGATCGACGATCTGGCAGGTGTTCGGGTTGCCGTCCGTGACGAGCAAGATGCTCTTCGGCCCGGGCGGGTCGCCCTGGAACGCGGCAAGCTCGGTGGCGGCGCGGGCGAGGGCGTGGCCGGTCGGAGTTTCCCACTTGATGCCCGGCATCCATTCGGCGCCGAGCATCGTGTACGTCTTGTCGATCGCCGCGAAATTATCGAGCGCGATCGGGACGCTGGTCAACGTGGCGCAGGCCTCGCCCGTCTCGTCCATCTGCGGAATGTTGTTGCCCTTGAAGCTCGTGAAGCCGAACCGCACCTTGGGCGCCAGGGTCTTGATCGCGCCGTCGTCCGCCATCAGCGTCGAATACAGGAGATCCCACGGCGATTTGTCGGTCGGCTCGAACATGCTCGACGAGTTGTCGACCAAGATCAGCACCGTCGGGATGCCGGGTACGACCTGCAGCGAGCTGCACACGCCGGCGGCTCCGCCTGCTCCGGGCTCGTCCGGCGGCAGCAGCACGAACGCACCGCCGCGGCCCGCGCTCGAGAACGTGATCTTGCCGCCCGAGGACGACGCGATCGTGCCGCCCAGTGCCTGGCTGCCGCCGTTCGCGCCGGTCGTGCCGCCTTCACCGCTGACGGTACCGCCCACGGGCGCTGGGCTCGCCGCGCCGGAGCTCGTGGAGCCGCTTTGACCGGGGGATACGGTTCCGCCCGCTCCGATCGGGGCCCCGCCCACGCCGCTGCTCGGTTGGCTGGGCTCATCGTCTGACTTCTTGCTGCTACACGCCAGGGCCGCGAGACACACGAGAGGTGCCACCGAAAGCCGCCGAAGCCCAAAGCTCTGCATATCGGTCGGAGATTAGCTCCCAGGGTGCGGGAGCACCACCGGGAATCGCCCGCACCAAACTCCCGCGTCTCGCACGAGACCGACACGACCAATGGACGCGACCGATGTGGGTAATCGGCTTTACTTCACTTCCACTTTTGTTTTGTGACGCAGCTCGACGTAGGCCGAGGCTCGTCTGGCCGTCCCGCGCATATCGACGATTGAGGATTCTCGGGCTAGACCGGAGCTCGTCTGTCTTGGTGGTTCTCGGACATGAACAAGATTCGGAGCTTGCTTGGTTCGGTCGCGTTGCTCGGCTTGCTCGCCAGCCTGCCGCTTGCCTGCGGCGGTGACGGCGGCGGCAAGGGCGCGGGGGTTCAGGGACCGGCCACCGGCGGTGCCATGACAGGCCCTGGTCCCGGTCCTGGTCCTGGACCCGGGCCGATGCCGACGGGCATTCCCACCGTCGTCGTCCCGCAAGGCGGCTCCGGCGGAGGCTCGGGCGGCGACACGGGCAAGTCCTGCGCGGCGGAGACGACCATGGCCGAGCCGACGCCGCTCGACCTCTACATCATGCTCGATATCTCGGGCTCGATGCTCGACGCCGCCGGTGGCGGCATGTCGAAGTGGACCGCGGTGAAGAACGCGCTCTCGGCCTTCTTCCAAGATCCTGCTTCCGCGGGCATCAGCGTTGGTATCCAGTATTTCCCGCTGCGTAAGGCCGGCGTGCCCGCGACCTGCACGAGTGATGCGGAGTGCGGGGCTGGCGGGCCATGCTTTTTGAAGTGGTGCCCGAGCTTCCGCCAGGCGGTCTCCGGTGGCGCGGCCTTGTGCGCCACGAACGAGGACTGCAAGATCATCCCTGCCGCGGTCAACTACGGGCCATGCACGGGCGGGACCTGCAGCCGCAAGACGGACCGCGCGTGCAGCGCCGAGAGCGATTGCTTCGAGACCGTTCAGCGCGACTTCGGCCCCTGCGACTTCGTCGGTCAATGCACGTCGAACCCCGCGCTCGCGTGCAACGTCGGCAGCGAGTGCCTGGACGACGCCGGCAACAGCCTCGGTGAATGCGTGCAGGCCACGAGCAGCTTCTGCTTCCACGGCACGGAGTGCAGCTCCGCCGTGTACGCCACACCGGCGGTCGAGATCGTGTCGCTGCAGAGCGGCGCCGCGCAGGTGATGGGGTCGATCGAAGCGCAGATGCCCGACGGCGATACGCCGAGCGGGCCTGCCCTGGGCGGTGCGATCGCGCACGCCCAACAATGGGCGACGATGAACCCCGGGCACACCGTGGTCGCCGTGCTCGCCACCGACGGTCTGCCGACCGAGTGTCTGCCCGACACGCTGAATTTCTCGGGAACTGCAGCCACCGCGGCGCTCGTGGAAGAGGTGGCGTCGATCGCCCAAGAGGGTCTGTTCGGGACGCCGAGCGTGGCAACCTCGGTGATCGGCGTGTTCGCCGCAGGAGACACCAGCGCGCTCGAGAACCTGAACCTGATCGCGCGGGCCGGCGGCACGCAGGCGGCGCAGATCATCGACGCGGGGGGCAACGTGACGCAGCAGTTCCTCGAGGCGCTGAACAAGATCCGGAAGGCGCGTCTGGCCTGCGAATACCAGATCCCGGTCAACGACAGCGGCAAGGAGGTCGACTTCATGGCCGTGAACGTCGAGTTCAACGACAACGGCGCGGCGCAGACGCTCTACTACGTGGGCAGCGCGGACCGCTGCACGCCGGAAAAGGGTGGCTGGTACTACGACGACCCGACCGCGAAGGCGCCGACCAAGATCCTGATCTGCCCGAGCACCTGCAACGCGTTCCAGAGCCTGGCTGCAGGCTCCGTCGCCATCAAGCTCGGCTGCCGCACCATGATTTTCTGAGCGCTCTTGCGCAGGTTTTGCGCGACGTGGCCCCGGCGATCCGCCGTCGACAGAATCGCGACGCAATTTTTGGTGCCGCGTGTCGTGGGCGCTTGCGGTTCAGCGATTTCTGCCCCAGCTACAGGACGTGGCCCCGCGGCCCTCTTCGTTCCCGCGCCTCGCGCGCTCGGTGGCGCACGTGCGCGCGCTGTGGGGCGTGGGCTTCCTGCTGCCGTTGATCCCGGCGTTCTACGCGGCGGGTGTAGCGGCGATCGGCGATCTGCGGCCGGAGCACGTGGTGTTCGCGCTGTTCGCGGCCGTGTTCGGCTTCATCGGCCAGCGCAGCAAACTGTTTCTGATCGACACATCGCCGATCATCGCGGTCGCGATGGGCTACGACCTCGTGCGCTATGTCCGGCCGTTCGCGGTGTTGCCCGAGCGCGTGTTGGGCTGCGAGCTCCGGCAGCTGGATTCTGCGCTGTTTCCCAGCCTCGGCGCGCGCACGATGCAAGAGTCGCTCGCGGCCCTGCACACGCCGGCGCTCGATTTGATCGCGGCAGTCCCGTACACGATCTTCATCTACCTCGTGTTCGTGTACGCGACCGTGTTGTTCTTCAAGGACCGCCCGCGCATGCGTCACTACTTGCTGGCGTTCGCAGTCGGCAACTACATCTCGTTCGCTTGCTGGTTGCTCCTGCCCGCGGCGCCGCCCTGGTACGTGCACGCGCACGGCTGCGTGATCGACACGGCCGTCGCCGCGAACCCGGCCGGGCTCGCGCGCGTGGACCAACTGTTCGGCATCAGCTACTACGCGAGCTTCTACGGCCGGGCCTCGGCGGTGTTCGGCGCCATGCCTTCGATGCACTGCGCGTACCCGCTGATCGGGCTGCTCACGGCCTGGCGTGTCGCCGGAGTCCGCGCCCGCTTCGTTCACCTCGGCTACGTCGCGATCATGTCGCTCGCCGCGATGTACCTCGACCATCACTGGGCGGTGGACGTCGTGGCCGGCTGGTTCACCGCGCTCGCGTCGGTCGTGATCGCGGGGGCCTGGCTCAAGTACCGCGAGCGGGTGAGCCAGCGAGCCCGAGAGGCGGTGAGCGGCCGTCTGAGCGCGCCCAGGCCGCCGCGCCCGAGCTCCCCGTTCGACCGGCCCGCTCCGGCGCCGTTCGGGAAATAGGGCCGGGTCTCGGGCCTGCACGCTCTCACCGTTCGGAGAGGGATCGAACGCGGCGCGCACCGACATAGCTGCAACGCCTTGGGCGACGATCGCTCGGGTGAGGAGCAGCCACTCTGGTTTTCGATCTTTCCCAACCCCGCATGACGCAGCGCGCACGGCATTCCCTCGGGGAGCGCGTGCTTGACAAGCCAGGGTCGGTCGCCTACGAGTCTCCGGCCGGCTTTTCAGAATAGGGCTATCCGTGCGCCGCGACTCGTTCGACACGTCCGCGTTTACGCATGGGGAGCGACCAAAGCGCGAGCCGAAACCAGTGCTCCGGCTACTTCGCCGACGCGCTCTCCTCGCGCCGCTCCTCGCAGCGGGGCTTTGTCTGCTCGGTAGCCTCGGCGGTTGCAAGCCGAAGAAGGCCGACAGCGACAGCTCCCTGCCGCGCAACCAAACTCTCTACATCGGTGGTCGCCAATGGGGTCCCCCCTCGTCGATCAACCCGCTCGCGCCGCAGCCGGATTGGCCAGCGATCTCGGGCGTGAAGCTGATGTACGAGACGCTGTTCTACTACGACCTCTTGACGGGCAAGATGGTGCCCCTGCTAGCGGAGTCGTACAAGGAGACCCCCGACTCCTTCGAGGTCTTGCTGCACGAGAAGGCGCGCTGGAGCGACGGCAAGCCCGTCACCGGCGAGGACATCAAGTACACCTTCGATCTCGGCAAGAAGCACAAGGACATCCCGATCGCGCCGATCTGGACCTACCTGTCGGCGGTCCGCCTGCCCGAGGTCGAGGCCGGCACCGTGCCTGCCGGCGGCCACTCCCGCCGCATCCTCTTCGAGTTCAACAAGGAAAAGAAGAACCCGCTCGTGGTTCTCGACGCCTTCGAAGAGTTCCGGATGCTCCCCAAGCACGTGATCGAGCCGCTGCTCGCGAGCGTGAACGGGGACATGAACGAGTTCCTCAAGATCAAGTTCCACGATCCCAAGCAGGCGGTGGTCTCGGGGCCGTACCGCATCCACTCGATCGAGAACGAGAAGATCGCGCTCGTCCGCCGCGACGACTACTGGGGCAACGAGGTGCTGCACGGCGGCAAGCTGCCGGGGCCGAAGTACATCGTGCACCCGGTCTACAAGAGCAACGACCACTTCAGCATCGCGCTGCAGCAGGGCCGGCTCGACGTCTCCTCCACCTTCATCCCGCGCATCTGGCTGAAGCAGCCGAAGGGCGTCGGCACCTGGTTCTCGAAGCCGCCGTACTACCTCGGCTCGGCGATCCCGATGCTGTTCTTGAACGTGACGCACCCGCCGCTCAACGACGTGCGGATGCGGCGCGCGATGGGCTTCTCCATCAATTACACGGACATCCGCGAGCTTGCCGTGTCCGGCTACAGCGAGCCGCTGCGCCCTGGGCTGATCCTGCCCTTCGGGCTCGAGTCCAAGTATTTCTCGGAAGAAGACGCCAAGAAATACGGCACCTGGTTCGACGTCGACCGCGCCAAACAGCTCCTGAAAGAGGCCGGTTACCGCCCGGTCTGGAACGACAAGGGCGAGCTGATCGAGACGCGCGACGCGCAGGGTAACAAGGTGCCCACCGTCTACATCAAGTCGCCGACGGGCTGGACGGACTGGGAGTCGATCGTGCGGATCGTGGTGCGCAGCATGCGCGCGGCCGGCATCGACGCGCGCGAGCGCTTCGTGGACGCGAGCTTGTTCTGGGGCGCGCTCTACACCGGCAGCTTCGACATGATCATGTGGACGCCGCACTCTCAGCCCACGCCGTCCAAGCCCTGGTCGCGCATGGACTACGTGATGGCCTCCGCCGACTTCGCGCCCGAGGGCGAGAAGATGTTCAAGAACTTCGGGCGCTTCAACAACCCGAAGGCGCCGGACTACGTGCCGCGCATCGACGAGCTGATCCAGACCATCCCGGTCATGAAGGGCGAGGAGCTGGCGAAGGGCCTGCGCGAGCTGAACGCGCTGTTCATGCAGTATCAGCCCACGCTGCCGCTCGTGTACCGCGCAGATCAGCTCTACGAGTTCTCGACCAAGGTCTGGGAAGGTTTCCCGACCGCGGAGAATCCGTACGCGCCGCCGCAGGTCCCCGGCGACCGCATGGGCACCGAGCTGCTCTGGCACCTCCGCGCCAAGGGGACGAACTGATGCTCGCCAACTACCCGACGCTCCGGCACATCCTCGGCCGCGCCGGCTGGTATTTCATCACCTTCTTGGTCGCGGTCACGATCAACTTCTTCCTCCCGCGCCTCGGCGACGCGAACCCGATCGACACGATCATCGCGCGCGCGAGCGCCGGCAGCTCGGACGCCGTCGCCCAGAGGAAGATCGCCGAGTCCTACCTCAAGGAATTTCGGCTGATCCAGCTCGACGACCGGGGCGAGATCATCCGCGACGCCAAGGGCGATCCGGTCAAGACGGGGCTCGCCGAGCAGTTCGCGAGCTACCTCGTGATGAGCTTGAAGGGCGACCTCGGTACGTCGATCTTGCAGTACCCGAAGAAGGTCAGCGACATCATCAAGGACGCGCTGCCCTGGACGCTCACGCTGCAGCTGCCGACGATCATCTTCGGCTGGCTCGTCGGCAACTTGCTCGGAGCGCTCGCCGCTTACAAGCGCGGTGTGTTCGATCGCGTTCTCTACCCCCTGGCGTTGCTCGCGAGCGCCGTGCCCGCGTTCTGCGTCGGCATCCTGCTGGTGTACGTGTTCGGGATCCGGCTCGAGTGGTTCCCCGCTGTCGGCGGCTACGACGACAGCATGGTGCCGAACCTGTCTTGGGAGTTCATCTCCAGCGCGAGCTACTACTACGTGCTGCCGTTCCTCTCGATCTTCCTGATCGTGCTCGGCGGGCAGGCCATCGGCATGCGCTCGATGTGCATTTACGAGCTCGGGACGGACTACGTTAAGTACGCGAAACTCCTCGGGATTCGCGAGGGCAAGATCCTGCTCTACATGTTCCGTAACGCGATGCTGCCGCAGCTCACCGGCCTCGCCCTGGCGCTCGGCGCGATGGTCGGCGGCGCGCTGATCACGGAGATGATCTTCAGCTATCCGGGCCTCGGCATGGCCGTGCTGACGGCGATCCAGGGCAACGACTACTCGGTGATCACGGGCTGCACGCTGCTCGTCACCGTCACGGTGCTGATCGCGAACTTCAGCGTCGATATCCTGGTCGGCCTGCTCGATCCGCGGATCCGCGCGGCCCAGGGCGGAGGCAGCAAGTAATGTTCCGCGGTCTGCTCAAGAACCCGGCGTTCATCCTGGGCGCCTCGTTGTTCCTGATCACGCTCCTGATCGCGCTGTTCGCGCCGCTGTTCATGAACGTGGACACGCAGACGCGCGTCGGCCTCGCGTACACGCCGCCCTCGTCCGAGCACTGGCTCGGCACCGACCACATGGGCATCGACATGGTCTCGATGCTGATCGCGGGGCTACGCTCCTCGCTCCACGTCGGGTTCTTGGCCGGCACCGTGGCGACGATCGTCGGCACGTTGATCGGCGTCTACGGCGGCTACAAGGGGGGCCTGATCGACGACGTCCTGACCGTCGCGACCAATCTGTTCTTGGTCATCCCCAGCCTGATCGTGCTGATTCTTCTGAGCTCGAGCATGGATCAGGGCCGCAGCCTGTCCTTGATCGCGCTGATCATCGGTTGCACGACCTGGACCTGGAGCGCCCGCGCCGTGCGCGCCCAGTCCGCCAGCTTGCGCGCTCGCGACCACGTGAGCCTGGCTCGCATCAACGGCTACGGCACTTTCGGGATCGTGATGTTGCACATCCTCCCGTACCTGCTGTCGTACATCTTCATGGTCTTCATCCTGCAGACCGCGACCGGGATCTTGTCCGAAGCCAGCATCAGCATGCTCGGCCTCGGCCCCTACGACTCGGTCTCGCTCGGTAAAATCCTGAACGAGGCGATCCGCAACGAGGCGCTGACCGACGGCGCCTGGTGGGCGTTCGTGCCGGCGATGGTGCTCGTGACGGTGATCGCCTTCGCCCTGTACGTGATCAACACCGCCATGGAAGGCGTGTTCAACCCGAGGCTCAGGAAGTAGCCGATGGCCGACACCGTCCTCGAAGTCGAAGATCTGCGCGTTCATTACCTGACGCGCTTCGGTGTGCGCGTTCAGGCCGTGGACGGCGTGTCCTTCACCCTGAAAGAGGGGGAGATCCTCGGCATCGCCGGCGAGTCGGGCTGCGGCAAGACCACGCTCGTCAGCGGCTGCATGGGCCTCTACATCCCGCCGCTCTATCACAGCTCGGGGGACGTCCGGATCGGAGGCAAGAGCATCGTCGGCCTCTCGCCGGAGGAGAACCGCAAGAGCGTCCTCGGCCGCAAGATCGCGATGATCCCCCAGGG
>JALYWZ010000434.1 GCA_030852505.1 Myxococcota bacterium
ACCCGGCCTCGCGCGCCGCGCTGGAACGCGCAGCCGAGTCGGACAGCGACCCCGAAGTCCGCGCCGAAGCGCGCGCCGCGCTCGAACCGACCAGCTAGGGCGAGGGCCCGAACAGCGCGGCCGCCTTTTGCTCGCGGGTGTCGCGCATCTCGAAATCGTCGTTCGTGCGCGGGAAAATCGGGGAACGCGCCAGGAGCTCGAGGCCCTTCTGCACGCGCGCCGTCTTCGAGAACGCGAGGTTCAGCTCGTCGGGGTCGTCACCGCTCAGGTCGTAGAGCTCGGGCAAGGCCGCCTCCAGCGACAGCACGAGCTTGTACTGAGACGCCGGGTCGACGAAGCCGACTCGCACCAGCACGTCCTTCGACGCGCCCAGCACGAGCAGCGGGAAGCGCCGCTTCGGCGGCTCGGGCAAGGCGTAGCCGAGCAGGTCCTGACCGTGGAAGCCGCGACCGTTCAGCGTCGGGTCGAAGAAGCGGCCGAGCGTCGGCGCGACGTCGACCAGCGACACCTTCTCGTCCACCCGCTTCGGCTCGACCCCTGGCACGTGCAGCACGAGCGGCACCCGGATCAAGTCCTCCCACAGGAACACCGAGTGCATCCAGAAGCCGTCGCGGCCCATCGACTCGCCGTGATCGGAGACGAACAGCACGATGGTCTTGTCGAGGCGCTTGCGCTCCTCGAGCCCGCGCAGCAAGCGCGCGAACTCCGCGTCGATCGAGCGGGCCACGGCGCGGTAGCGGAACGCGAGCTCGTTCGGCTCGTCCTTGATCCCGTAGCGGCGAGCCTGGTTCTCGACGTGCTCCTGGTCGAGCTGCGCCCAGTTGTGCTGATCGAAGTTGAACAGCCACAACAAAAGCGGTCGATTGCGCTTCTGGTCGAGCTCGACGAGCGCGCGGTCCACCAGCGCTTGCGCCGTGGGTTGTTGCGCACCGTAGCCCCAGACCTGGAGCTCGGCCGGGTAGTCTTCGATCGCGCGCGCGTTCTCGAACGAAAACTCCGGTCGCAGCTTGCTCAAAAACTCGTGCGCGCTCTTGGCGATGATCAGCGTGGTCTCGTAGTTCGCGCGCTTGGCCACACGCAGCAGGTCGTTCTCCGGCGTCTGCGAGACGTCGTAGTTGCCGCCCGTGAGCGCGGGGAGCGAGCGCAGCGTATCGGAGCCGACCGAGTAAGCGTGCCGGAAGTCGAGCGAGCGCTCGGCGAACTCTTGCAGCGCGGGCATGAGCTCGCGGTTCTGCGCCGCGTCGCGCCGCAACGAGTCCACGTAGTAGACGATCACGTCGTAGCGCGCCTGCCCGCCGCGGAGCTGCCGGAGCGCGTCCCACACTTCGGGCGGCTCGGACAGCGGCTCCGCCCACTGGGGCGCGACAGAGGTGTTGCGCAGGGCGTAGCGCGTCTTCACGCGCTCGATCCGCGCCATGTGCATGCCCGGCCAGTTGAAGGGATCGGCGAAGAACGTCTCGGCAACCTGCAGGCGCCGCAGCATGCGGCCCACGTACGCTTCTTCGAGCCACACGTGCTTCAAGCTGTCGTCGAACCAGGTCCTCGGGCGCGACCAGACGATCGTGAGGGCGCACCACACGCCGGCCGCAGCGGCCAACACCCGGAGCACGCGGGCCGCGAGCGCCGACAGCGAAAGCCGCCGCAACCACAGGGCATAGGCGCTGCCGAAGAACAGCGCCGCCACGAACTCCATCAGTGTGTGGAGCCGCGGATAGAGCGCCACGTACTCCGTCAGATCGAGGTAGGCGGTCGTGACTCCGCCAAAAAACAGGATGGCCGCGATCGCCAGGTACGCTTTGCCGCGGGCCTGGACCGACGCGAAGCCCCGCAGGATGAACCAGCTACCGACCAGACCCGCGAAGCCGCAGGCTCCCGCGGACACGGCCGGTCCGATGAGCTTGAGCGGGCTGTGCTCGAGCTTGTCGGTCGAAAAGGTCGAAATCGCGGTGCTCAGGCTGCCGAGGGCCGCGACGGTCGCGTAGACCCAAGGCGCAAGCTTGGCCTTGCGGGGCGCCCAGAACGAAAACCGCGCGAGCCCGCGCTCGAGTCGAACCAGGCCGAACGCGAGCGCGCCGAACGCCGCCCCCACCGCCGCGTACAGACCGAGCGACCCGACGTAGTGACCGGACAAAGCCGACGGCGGGATCCCGGAGCGCACCAGCGCGTCCGCCACCACCAGCGACCAGGCGCTCAGCACCCCGGCCACGACCCCGATCGAAAGGCCGCTCGACGCGGAACTGGAGCGCGTCTGGTCGAGAGTGCTCACGATCGGCTGGACGGGGGCGGCAATCACGGAAAAAGGGGGCGGGGCCGAGCCTCAGAATAGGCGCGCGGCTCGAGACTTGTCACGCCGGGACCGCCCGCGCACGCGCAAGTTCCAGCGCGTGGTATGGGAGGCGGCGAGATGAGTCAGCCGCACTGGCCGAGCCCGAGCGCCCCGCCGCGAGAACCGTCGTTTCGGATGTCGTCGCGAAGGCTCGGGGTGTACGTGCTGTTCGCCTCCCTGGGCGTGCTGTTCCTCGCGACGCTGGTCGGGTACTTCGTGACCCGCGCCGACAGCGAAAACTGGCGCGGCGCGACGACGCCGGCGGCGCCCGCGGGCCTGTGGCTGTCCACGCTGCTCGCGCTCGCCATCAGCGCCGCGCTCGAGAGCGCGCGACGCGCAGCGCGCAGCAATCGGCTGGCGGCTTTGCCGGGGCGGCTCCGGCTCGGGATGGCTCTCGCCCTGGCGTTCCTCGCGGCACAAGCGGTCAATTGGTACAGCCTGCACGGCGTCGCCTTCGGCAACGACAAGCCGGCACACGTCGTGGTCGGCTTCTACCTGCTCACCGGCCTTCACGCGGCGCACGTGCTCGGCGGCTTCGTGCCGCTCGGCATCGTGCTGAACGGCGCCGTGGCCCGCGAATACTCGAGCTCACGCCACGAAGGCGTCAGTCTGTGCGCCGAGTACTGGCACTTCCTGGCCGTGGTCTGGCTGGTGTTGTTCGCGACGCTCGAGCTGTTCGGATGAGTCGCGTGCGTCTGTTCTGGGATTTCTTCGGACCCACCGCTTCGAAGACCGCGCAGCACTTCCGCAAGCACCTCGACGAGTTTTTGCTGAAGAACTCCGTCGCCGACTGCGAGACCGGAACGACCTCGTCGGGGCCGGGCCACGAAGCTGCGTTTTGCGTGGCGCCGCTCGAGACGAGCGAGGGCCTGGAGCGCGCGCTCCGCCCACGCCGCAGCGAGCCTCTGCCCTAGGGGAACAGCCGGTCCACGCTCCAGCTCGAGCCGTGGAGCTGGTAGCGCAGCCGATCGTGCAAGCGGTGCGGCCGTGAGCTCCAGAGCTCGACGACCTCGGGCAGCACCGAATAGATCCCCCAGTGCGGCGGGCGCTCGACGCGCGTGCCCTCGAAGCGGCGCTCGGCCTCGGCGAAGCGCGCCTCGAGCTCCTCCCGCGAGACCGCGACGCGGCTCTGATCGGAAGCCCACGCCCCGAGCTGGCTCTCGCGCGGCCGCGAGGCGAAGTAGCGATCCGATTCGTCGGCACTGGCGCGTTCGGCTCGGCCTTCGACGCGCACCTGCTTCATGGTTTCGACCCAGAAGAACACCAGCGCCACCTGCGGGTTCTCCTCGATCTCCCTGCCCTTGCGGCTCTCGTAGTTCGTGACGAACTGGATCTTTCCAGAGGCGAGCCCCTTGAAGAGCACGATCCGCGCAGAGGGTCGTCCTTCGCTCACCGTGGCCAACGTCATCGCGTCGGGTTCGACGGCTCCGCGTTCGCGCGCCTCCGCGTGCCAGCGCGTGAGCGTGAGCAAGGGATCGCGATCGGCTTCGGTGACTGACATGCTCGCGAAAGGTGCGCGTAGCCGCGCAGATACGCAATCCGGGGCCGTTTCGAGGCGTGATCGCGGCGATTCTCCGCGCCCCGTTCGGCCCCAGAGCCAGAGCTCCGGGGCACCTCCACGAAATCCGAGCTATAACCGCGACCTGTCGAGCGCGAGCACAGCCGCTCTACGACACCGAAGAAGGAAACGTATGCGAATCCTGGTTACCGGCGGAGCCGGCTTCATCGGAAGCCACATCGCCGAAGGGCTACTCGAGGCAGGTCATGAGGTCGCGGTGCTGGACAACCTCAGCACCGGACACCGGAAGAACGTACCCGCAGCGGCCAAGTTCTACGAGTGCGACCTCAGAAACGACGATCTCACCCGCAGCACGCTGCGCGACTTTCGGCCGGAGGCCGTCTCGCATCAAGCCGCGCAAGCCAGCGTCGCGATCAGCGTCCGCGATCCGCGGCTGGACGCCGCCGTCAACGTGCTCGGCGGGCTGAACCTGCTGGAAGCCTGCACGGAGCAGGGTTCGCAGGTGCGGCGTTTCGTGTTCGCGAGCACGGGCGGCGCCATCTACGGCGAAGTGCCGGCAGAGCTTCGCGCCGACGAGGCCACGGTGGCTCGACCGAGTAGCCCGTACGCGATCCACAAGCTGGCGTTCGAGGGGTTGCTCGCCTGCTACCGCGACACCCGCAACCTGCCGAGCACGATCTTGCGCTACGCGAACGTGTACGGGCCCCGTCAAGATCCGCACGGCGAGGCCGGCGTCGTGGCCATCTTCTTCGCGGCCGCGCTGGCCGGAAAGAAGCTGCGCGTGAACGGACGCAGGCAGGCCGGCGACGCGGGCTGCGTTCGCGACTACGTCTACGTCGCGGATGTCGTGCGCGCGAACATCCTGGCGCTCGACGGCCGCGTCGAGCAGCCGATCATGAACATCGGCACCGGCGAGGCGACGACCACGGAAGACCTCGCGCGCGGGATCTGCCAGCGGCTCGGCGTGGAGCAAACCTTCGAGTACGGCGTGCCCCGGCTCGGCGATCTCGAGCGCAGCGTGCTCGATGCGAGCATCGCGTTTCGCTACATCGGCACGCCGGTTCCGCTCTCGGAGGGGCTGGATCGCACCAAGGTCTTCTACACGGAGCGGCGCGACTAATGCGCTCTGCACAGGCCCCGAGGCTCTCGCGCCACACCGCGGTGCTCGCCGCGCTGCTCGTGGCGTGTACGACCCGGGGCCTGCACGTCGATCCCCCCCCGCGCGCGGCCGCGTCCGCACCTGGCCAGGGT
>JALYWZ010000435.1 GCA_030852505.1 Myxococcota bacterium
GCCGAGCGCGACGACCAGGGCCAGCGCCCGCGGTTTGGCGGCAATTCCGCGACGCGCCGCCCGATCCGCGGCAGGCTCGCGAGCCTGCGCGCCGTCGTGAGCGGCCTGCGCCGCGATGGCCTGATTGAGCTTTTGCTCCAGCGCGGGCGAGTCGCTCACGTCGTCGCCGGCGCGTCGCACGCGATCGACCGCCGTGGACAGGTCGTGCTTCAAGTCCCGACAGGCGTCGCAGTCCGAGAGGTGCTCGCCGAGCGCGGGTGAGAGCTTGTTCTCGATCGCTCGGAGGGCGTCGCTCTCGAGCTTGCGACAGGCCTCGGTTTCGCCCTGGCTCTTGCCGGCGAGCTGTGACAGTCCGCGCGAGATGCGGTTCTCGACCTCGCTGTCGCGGCTTCGGCACACCGCCGCGATCTCCGAGACGCCGAGCCCGGTCAGAAAGCGCAACACGAGCGCTTCGCGTTCGCTCGGTCGCAGCCGCTCGAGCAGGGCGCGCGTCGCCGCGGTGCTCGGGGCGTCGTCCGCGAGAGGCGAGGGGGCTCGTTGTTCGAGCCGCGCCCAGAGTCGCTTGCGCCCGAGCTCGTAGCCGCGCCCGAGCTCGCTCCTCGATTCGGCGGCGGGCGGCGCATCCCCGGAGCCGAGCTCCGAGCTCAGCGCGTCCACCTCACCGGCCGAGCCGAGCAACGCCATCCAGGTGCGCCGCAAGCCGACAGCCGGTTCGCGCACGGCGGGCATCGGCTCGGTCACCGGCGCCGTCCCCGTTTCGGTGTGGCTGGATGTAGGTTCGGGCGGCGCAGCGTCTGTCGGGTTCATGGTGGCTCCAGGCTTCCGATCCGGAACGCTCGTCCCGGCCGGAGCTTTCAGAGACTCTGTGACGTCGCGCGGGGACCGAAGATTTGGGGCGGCCCCGCGATTGTCAGCCGTGAACAATCTGGATTGGCCTGGAAGCGAAGCGCCGTCCTACGCTGCATCCATGCCGGAGCTTCCCGACGTCGTGGTGTACGTGGAGCGGCTCGTGGCTCGCTTCGGCGGCCAGCCTGTCGAAAACCTCCGCGTCAAGAGCCCATTCGTGATCCGCACCTTCGATCCGCCGGCTTCGGCCGTCGTGGGTCGCAAGCTCGCGTCTGCGTTCCGGGTCGGCAAGCGCATCGCGCTGGTCTTCGAGCCCGAGCTCTACTTCGTCGTGCACTTGATGATCGCGGGGCGCTTTCACCTCGCACCGCGCGGCAAAGCGCTCGGAAAGATCGCGTTGCTCGGCTTCGACTTTCCGGAAGAGACCTTGCTCCTCACCGAAGCGGGAACCAAAAAGCGCGCCAGCGTGCACGTGGTCGCGACGCGGGAGGAAGCGCTCGCCCTCGGCCGCGGCGGCATCGAGCCGCTCGAGGCGACTCTGGACGAGTTCGCCGGCGCGCTCGAATCCGAGAACCACACCTTGAAGCGCGCGCTCACCGATCCGCGCCTGTTCAGCGGCATCGGCAACGCCTACTCCGACGAGATCCTGTTCTGGTCGCAACTCTCGCCGATGAAGCGCACGATCGATCTCGATCCCGAGACGATCGAACGTTTGTACGACACGACACGCCGCGTGCTCACGACCTGGGTCGAGCGCCTGCGCGTCGATGCCGGCGACGGCTTTCCCGAAAAGGTAACGGCCTTTCGCCCCGAGATGGCCGTTCACGGGCGCTACAAGCAACCCTGCCCGGTCTGCGCGTCGCCCGTGCAGCGCATCGCGTACGCCAGCAACGAGGCCAACTACTGCGCGACCTGTCAGACGGGCGGCCGCTTGCTCGCCGATCGCGCGCTGTCACGCCTGCTCCACGGTGACTGGCCGAAGACGCTCGAGGAGCTCGAAGAGTCCAAGGCGCAGCGCGCCGCAAGCGCTCTGCCCTCGAAGCCCGACCGCTGAGCTCCCGGATCAGGTCCGCGAGTCGAGGAGGGAGGGGGCACCCAGCGTGCTGCGAATGGTCCGGGGGTTCCACGATTTTCCGAAAGTCCATGACGGGCGCGGGTCAAACTACGCGGAAGTGCTTTTCTGTGGGCTGGCCGCTGGTCTAAACTGGCTCGAGTGTCGGGCGACAAGTTCGGCTTCGATTCGGATTCCACGATCGTCGGGGAACCGAGCGCGCTCTCGGCGCCGGGGGCACCGCGGCGGCCGCCGCGGCTCGAGCTCGTGCAGGGGCCGGGTGCGCCGCGCGAGTTTCCGTTGATCTCCGAGGAGACGGTGATCGGTCGCTCCACGCAGGCCACGATCTGCATCGAGAGCTTGCTGCTCTCGCGCCGGCATGCGGCCATCCGCCGAGCCGGCCCGGAGATCCGCGTCGTGGATCTGGAGAGCGCGAACGGCGTGTACCTGAACGGCGTGCGGGTCCACTCCGCCGGCCTGTTCGAGGGCGACACGCTCCAGATTGGCGACGTGCTCCTGATGTTTCGAGAAGGTCGCTGAAGACGATGGAGACGTTCGTTCGCTTCTGGGGAACCCGCGGCTCGATCCCGACGCCCGGCCACAAGACGCGCCGCTACGGGGGAAACACCTCGTGCGTCGAGGTGCGGATGAACGGCGTGTTGTTCGTGTGCGACGGCGGCACGGGCCTGCGCGAGCTGGGGCTCGATCTCAGCGAGCGCGCGCCCGACGGCCTGGAAGCGCACCTGTTGTTCAGCCACATGCACTGGGACCACATCCAGGGCTTTCCGTTCTTCGTGCCGGCCTATGCCGCCAAGAACAAGCTCTTCGTCTACGAGACCACGCCCGGTGAGACGCGGGTGCAGCGGCTCCTGCACCGCCAGATGCAGTCGGAGTACTTCCCCGTCAGCTTCTCGGATCTCGGCGCGACGATCGCGGCCGGTCACTTCGTCGATGGCGAGCTCAGCGTCGGAGACGTCAAGGTGCGTTGCCTCGAACAACCGCACCCGGGACGCAGCTTCGCCTTTTCCTTCGAGGCGGGTGGAAAGAAGGTCGTGTACGCGACCGACAGCGAGCTCGATCAGGTGATCCAGAATCGCGCGGAGGTCTCCAAGGATCCGCGCGCGCTGCGGCGCCTGCCCGAAGAGATCGTGCGCTTCGTGGCCGACGCGGATCTACTGATCGCGGACGGTCAGTACACCGACGCGGAGTACCCCCAACGTGCCGGCTGGGGCCACGCCACCGCGAGCAGCGTGGTCGATCTGGCCGCGCAGGGGCGCGTCAAGCAGTGCGCGATCTTCCACCACGATCCGATGCACTCCGACGAGGTGGTCGACGCCAAGATCGCCGATTGCCGTGAGCGCGCTCAGAATCACCACTCCGACGTGGTGGTGTTCGGCGCTCGCGAGGGCATCGAGCTCAAGCTATAGCCAGCGGCGGCTGTAGAACCAGTAGAGCATCGTGGCTGGCAGGGCGACGCACGCCGAGAGCACCAGCCACATCAAGGTGTGCGAGCGAAACGGCAGCATCTCGAAGTTCTGGCCGAAGAAGCCGGTGATGAACGTCAGCGGCAAGAACACGGCGGAGAGCGCGGTCAGCCGGCGCATGATGTCGTTCGTGCGCTGCGACATTTGCGAGAAATGCGCGTCCAGCACGTTGCTCGCCAGATCGCGGCTGGCCTCGATCGACTCGTTGGCGCGTGCGACCTTGTCGTAGACGTCGCGGAAGTACAGCGCCGTGCGGTCGCTGATCGACGCGCCCCCGAGCTTGGTCAGGGTGGCGAACAGGTCGCGCTGCGGAGAAAGGAAGCGCCGCGCCGAGCTCAGCGAGCGCTTGAGCGCAAACAGCCGCGGCAAGGCCGGCTGCTTGCCCACCTCGAGCAGATCGCTCTCGAGGTCCTCGATGCTGCCCGCGAGCTCCGACAGCACGTCGTCGTTGGCGCTCGCCACCATGTCTGCAACCAGGTAGTAGATGAAGCCAACGCCGCGCGAGTAGATCGTCGCGTCCTTGCGTAGCCGGTCGAGCACCCGATCGAGCTCGAGGCAGGGCTCGGCGTGGACGGTGATCAGCGCGCGCTCCGCGAGGAAGGCGTGGATCTCGTGCCCCGTGAGCTCGGCTTCCTCGAGGTGGAGCCGATGGATCACCACGAACAGGTGGCCCGGGTATTCCTCGAGCTTGGGCCGCTGTCCGAAGGTCAGGCAATCCTCTATCGCCAGCGGGTGCAGCTCGAACGGGCCCCGCAGGCTTTCCAGCTGCTCCGCGGTCGGCTGCTCGACGTCGATCCAGCGCAGCCACCCCGGCTCGGGAGGGCCAACGCCGGCGTCCAGCGTGCGGATTACTGGCGCTCCCTTCTCCGGGATATCCACGACGCGAGGCACGGTGAACGCGATACTACCGGGATTTCCGAGGGTGGAAGGCGGTCCTGCGCGGGTCCCACTCCGAGAAAGATCGTCCTCGGGCAGCTGCTCGGGCTTGCGGGGCCGAGCGATCGGCGGCTATTTTCCCGCGCCCGTGAAGCGCGTCCTGCCCTCCCATTGTGTCTCTCGTCACCCGATCCGGGTTCGGTTCGGGGAAACCGACCTGATGGGGATTGTCCACCATGGCACGTACATCAGCTACTTCGAGGTGGGGCGGGTCGAGTACATGCGGCGGCGAGGGCTCAATTATACGTCCTGGACGGAGATGGGTTTCCACCTGCCCGTGGTGGAGGCGTATGTGCGCTACCGGCGCAGCGTTCGCTTCGACGAGCTCGTGGTGATCGAGACCCGACTCACGGAGCTCGAGCGGGTGCGGGTGCGCTTCGCCTATCGCCTGCTCCGGCCGACCGAAAATGGGCTCGAAGAGGTGCTCGCCGAAGGCAACACGTTGCTCGCCTGTGTCGGGACGGACCACGTGCCGCGCAGGCTTCCGCAACAAGCCGAGGCAGTGCTGATGGGGCCCGAGCTCGACGAGGATCTGCCGGAGCTGCCGCGGGCGCTCGGCGCTCAGTGACGAGCGCCCGCGGAGCGTTCGAAAACCGAACGCAAGACTCGGCTCGGCGAGACGGAAGCCCCAGGTCGTATTAGACTCAGCCGACGAATGGCCGAGGATCCGAAGCGCATCCGCGCCACCTTGGTCGATGCGGGTTGGGACCAAACCCCACCGCCTCCACCGCCCCCACCCCCTCCCGTGCCGCGGGCAGGTCGCTCGGGTGTCGTGATG
>JALYWZ010000436.1 GCA_030852505.1 Myxococcota bacterium
CGGCGGCATCCACGTGCCGATGGACGGCTCGGTCACGATCAACGCGCAGTCGGCGGGGCGCTTCGGGCTCGAGGTCGGCAACGTCTACAAGATCGTGGTCTTCCAGGCCGAGCGCAAGATGTACGGGTCCTCGTTCCGCCTGACGCTGTCGGGCTTCGAGGCCACCCCGAGCGAGTGCACGCCCGAGTGCGGCGACGGCGTGCTCACCGCCGGCGAGGAATGCGACGACGGCCGCGACAAGAACCTCGGCGGCTACAACGGCTGCGCCATGGATTGCACGCTCGGGCCGTTCTGCGGCAACGGCATCATGGAAGGCGAAGAGGCCTGCGACAACGGACCTGGCGGCGGCCCCGGCTGCCCCGGCTGCCGCAAGCTCAAGCCGCCAGAATGAGGGCTCGGGTCGGCCTCGCGACACCGGCCAGTGGGTTAACAACCCCGCAGTCTTGGCAGCAGCAGATCACGATCGCCCCGAGCAGCGACACCTGAAAATACCCGACCGCCCGGGCGCGGCCTGCGTTCGGACAGCACCAGCGGCAAGGCGTCTGGGGAACCGAAACCCCAAAAAAAACAAAAATCATTGAACGGATCCCCGGCATGCGGGCACGGACACTCGAATCCGCGCTCCGCATGCCGCGCGAGCGCGCGCTGACTTCCCCACGGTCGCCGTCCGCGCAGCCCCTTTCGCTGCGCAGCGGAGCGCCGTGGAACACGCCGCAGAGGATCCGTGCGCCGACCCTCATTTGCCTTCGTCTGGGCTCTATCGAGCCTCGTGTGCCTTGCGAATCCCGCGCGCGGGCAGTCGCCCGCCGCTCCTTCCCCGAGCGCCGAAAACGAGCTCGTCCCTCCGAAGCTGATCGAGTTCGTTCCCGCGACGCTCACCGACGCGGAGCAACCCGCCGTCGCCACGCGCGTGCTGCTCGAGTTCGTGGTCGACGTCGAGGGCCGCGTCAGCGACGTGCAGGTCGTCGAGTCGGCGGGCGCCCTCGATCGCCACGCCGTCGAAGCCGCGCAGAGGTTCCGCTTCGAGCCCGCGCGTCGCGGCGGGGTGCCTGTGCCGGTGAGCATTCGCTACGCCTACGTGTTCGAAGCGAAGCCGCCGCCGCCCGAACCGCCGCCGACGTCCGTGCCCGTCCCGGCGCCCGCGACGACCCCGAGCGAAGCGACGCCTGCGCCGCAATCCGAATCGACCCAGATCCCCTCCGGATCCGCCGAGGACATCCCCGAGTTCGAGGCGACGGCGAGCGTGGAGGCGCCGCAAACCGAGCCAACCCGGCGCGACCTCGATGCGACGGTGATCCGCCGCGTCGCAGGCACGCGCGGCGACGTGCTCAAGTCCGTCGAGATCTTGCCGGGTGTGGCGCGCCCTACGGAAGGTGGGGATCCGATCCTGCGTGGCGCCGCGAGCTACGAGAGCAAGACGTACCTCAACGGCACGCCGGTGCCGTTCCTCTATCACTTCGGTGGCCTCGCGAGCTTCATGAGCCCGTACCTGGTCGAGCGGCTCGAGCTCCGGCCGAGTAACTTCTCGGTGCGCTACGGGCGCGTGGCGGGCGGCATCGTCGAGGTCAAGGCGCGCGACCCCGAGAGCGATCGCCTGAAGGCCGTGGTCGATCTGAACCTGATCGACAGCTCCGCCTACGTCGAGTTTCCGATCGGCGACAGCGCCGGCTTTGCCGCGGCCGCACGCCGCAGCAACATCGACTTCTTCTTCGACGCGTTCGTGCCCGAGGACGCCTACTCGGTGGTCGCCGCGCCGGTGTACTACGACTACCAGGCGATCGGCCGCATCGATCTCGGCTCCAACACGCGCCTGCGGCTGATGACTTACGGCAGCCGCGATTCGATCAAGCTGTTCATCGACGACACCGGGGACGATCCGGCGCTCAGCGGCAACATCGAGGGAGAGCTCGAGTCGCACCGGGCCGCCGTCGAGCTCGAGAGCCACGCGGGCGCGGTCTCGGGCAGCCTGTCCGCCACCTTCGGCTACGCCGAGATCGCGCAGCACTTCGGCGAGCTCGAGCAGGTGTTGCGCGGCCCGGAGCTCTACGCGCGCGGCGAGCTCGGCGTAGAGCTCACGCCGAACCTGCGGCTCGGGCTCGGCGCCGACGCCTGGATCTATTTCTACGACGGCTGGTACCACGGCCCCTATCCGGGGCAGCTCGAGGGCGATCCCGAGGATCAGACTCCGTTCGGCAGCCAGCGGCTGGTGAGCGACGTGGACAAGGGCATGGACGCCGCGAGCCCCGGCGCCTACGTCGATCTCGCGTATCGGCCGTTCGAAGCCCTGCTCGTCACTCCCGGCGTGCGCTTCGACTACTACGGAGCGTTCGGGGCTTACTCGGTCGACCCGCGGTTGTCGGCGCGGCTCGAGGTCTCGCCGTCCACGACGCTGAAGGGCGGCGTCGGCTCGTACTCGCAGGTCCCGGAGTTCTGGCAGGCGCTCGACTCGGTCGGCAACCCCGACCTCAAGCCTTATCGCGCGATCCAGACCAGCCTCGGCGTGGAGCAGCGTGCCGGCGACGCGCTCGAGCTCGGCGTCGAAGGTTTCTACAAGTACCTGGACGACGTGGTGGTGACCACGCCGAACCGCGAGGCGCCGCACTACACGAACGACGGCAAAGGTCGCGTCTTCGGCGCAGAGCTCTCGCTGGAAGCGAGCTGGGCCGGCGACGGTCGAGCCTTTGGCGCGTACACGCTCTCGCGCAGCGAGCGCAAGGACTACGGCAGTGGCTACCGTCTATTCGACTCCGATCAGACGCACATCCTGTCGCTCGCCGCGAGCCAGGGCCTCGGCGCCGGATGGGACGTCGGCCTGCGCTTCCGCCTGGTGAGCGGCAACCCGACCACTCCGATCGCGGGGGCGGTCTACGACGCGCGAACGGGCCTGTACCTGCCCACTTTCGGGGCCACGAACAGCGATCGTAACCCGACCTTTCACCAGCTCGACGCGCGCGTCGAGAAGCGCTGGGTGATGGGAGCCTTCGCGCTCGCCACGTACCTGGACGTGCAGAACGTCTACAACGCCGAAAACCAAGAGGGCGTCCGCTACAGCTACGACTACTCGGAGAGCGAGAGCGTCACCGGGTTGCCGTTTTTCCCGAGCATCGGGCTGCGAGGTGAACTGTGAAGTCCGTATCCGTACCGCCGTGGGCGGCGCTGTTGGTCGCGGTCTCGACTTGGGGCTGCGACGACCCTCTGAAGAAGAACGAGCTCGTCGAGGAGCCGCGCGTGCTCGGCGCCCGCATCGAGGTCGAGGGCGCGCCGGAGCGGGCCGCGCCGTTCCCCGGTGAATCGGCGACCGTGCGCTTTCTGGTCGCGGCTCCCGAGCTCGAGCCCGCGCTCGGCTACGCTTTCGTGGCGTGCCACTCGGCACCCGCGAACGTCGGTCTGGCGTCGTGCGAAGCCGCGCCTTTCGCTCAGAACGAGCGACTCGAGCCCGGGCCGGGTGCACCCGTAATGAGCTTCCAGTTGCCGGAGCCCGGTAGCGCGAAGGCGCGGCTGCTGGTCAAGGGCGTGATCTGCCCGAACGGCGCGCCGCTCGTCAGCGATGACCCGGGCCGCTGCGCCTCCGGCGATCACCCCCTGCCCGTGAGCTTCGAGGCCGAGCTCGCGAGCGACGGCGACGCCAACCGGAACCCCAGCTTCGCGACGGCCACTCTCGGTTTCGACGGGGAGAGCCTGCCGGAAATGGAGCTCTCGGCTGATTGCGCTGGCAGCGGCCTGCTCGAGGTCTCGGGCAAGTCCAAGCACCGGATCCGCTTCGAGTTCCCCGACTCTGCCCGCGACCCGGTCCCCCAAGAGAACGACTACGATCCCGATCGCGAGAGCTTGCTCGTCTCGCACTTCTCGTCCGGCGGCGAGCTCGCGCGCGCCTTCTCGCCGATCCCCTACGATCGCCCCGAAGTCTCGGCCGAGGTGGAGTGGGAGGCGCCCGACAGCGCCGGAACGGCGGGCGTCTTGGTGCGTTTCTGGTTCGTCATTCGCGACCTGCGCGGCGGCTCGGACTTCATCGAGCGCGCGGTCTGCGTGGTTCCCTAGTTTTCATCGAGAAAGAAAGGCGTCTTCTTCATGGACCTGTCTCAAAAAATTACGACCCTGGCTCAGCACGGCACGACCTGGATCTTGTGGCTGCTGATCGCGCTGTCGGTGACCGCCATCGCGATCGTGCTCGAGCGCGCGGTGCTGTTCTGGAGCTCGCGCGACGACATCGGAAAGCTGCGCCGCGAGCTGCGGCAGCTCCTGTCGCGCGGTCAGACCGAAGCCGCGCAGAAGATGCTCGAGCGCTCGCCGAGCTACGAGGCGCGGATCGCCAGCGTGGGGCTCGAGGTCGAGGCGAGCGCCAGCGCCGAAGAGCGCATGCGCGCCGAGGGCGAGATGGTGCGGCTGCGCATGGAGCAGAACCTGTCGTTTCTCGGCACGCTCGGCAACAACGCGCCGTTCGTGGGCTTGCTCGGCACGGTGATCGGCATCGTGCGCGCGTTCCGCGAGCTCGAGCACTCCCAGGGCCGGGTCTCCGCGGCGCTGATGACCGAGGTGGGCGAGGCGCTGGTCGCGACCGCGGTGGGCCTGCTGATCGCGCTCCCGGCCGTCGCCTTCTTCAACCTGTTCCAGCGCCTGATCCGGGCGCGGATCAGCCGCGCCGAGGCGCTGATCCGCGAGATTCTGGCGTTCTACAAGTCGCCGGCGGCGACCTTCACCCCGGGAGAATGAGATGGCGAACGGTGCCACGGCCAACGACGAGCCGATCGTCGCGATCAACGTCACGCCTCTGGTCGACGTGGTGCTGGTGCTGCTGATCGTGTTGATGGTGGCTGCGACCTCGCTCGCTGCACAGAGTCTGTCGGTCGACCTGCCACGCGCCTCGACGGGTGAAGTCACGGCGGCGCCGCTCGCGATCAGCCTGGACAAGGACGGCCAGCTGTTCCTCGACGGCAAACGGCTCACGCTCGCCGAGCTGCAGCAGAAGACCCACGCGGCGCGCGCGCGCGATCCCGAGCTCCGCGCGGTGATCGCCGCCGACGGCGCTGCGCGCCACCAGAACGTGGTCTCGATCGTCGATACGCTGCGCAAAGAAGGCGTGTACCGCTTCGC
>JALYWZ010000437.1 GCA_030852505.1 Myxococcota bacterium
GCGCGGACCAGCGCGCGGTTGTCTCCGTCGAGCGGCGCGACGTCGGCGATCGTGCCGATCGCGACCAGGTCGAGCCAGCGCTTGAGCTCGAGGGTCTGCTTGAGCTCGGTGCGAACGGCGGCGCCGACGCTGAGCGCGAGGCCGCACGAGGCCATCCCCTTGTACGCAAAGCCGCACTCCGGACGGTGCGGGTTCAGAAACGCCACCGCCGGCAACGGCTCGGCGGGCACCAGGTGGTGATCAATCACGATCACGTCGACGCCGCGCTCTCGGAGGCAGCCCAGGGACTCGTGATCCGAAGAGCCGCAGTCGCACGTGACCAGCAAGCTCGCGCCCGTCGCCAAGATCCGCTCGCACGCGGCCTTGGAAACGCCGTAGCCGCCCTCGAATCGGCTCGCGACCGAGACGCTGACCTTGCCGCCCAGCGCTCGCAGCATCTCGGTCGTGATCGCGGCCGAGGTCATGCCGTCGCAGTCGTAATCGCCGAACACGGCGATCTGCTCGCCGTCGCGGATCGCCCTGGCGATGCGCTGCGCCGCGAGGGCGCGGTCCGCCATTTGGTCGGGCCGCGTGAGCTCGGACAAGCGCGGGTAGAGGAAGCGCTTCACCGCTTCGGCGTCCGAATGGCCGCGGCGATCGAGCCATTCACCCAGTGTGCGCGTCACTCCGAGGAGCGAGGCGAGCCGTTGCGCCGAGGCGCTCGACGGGGACGGCGTGAGCGACGCCTCCCGAAGCGCCTCCATCAACGGAGCAACCATCGGCTCCTATGGAGCACCGGATGTGCGTGCCGTCAACCGGCATGGACGGCCTTACGGCCGACTCTCGTCACGTTCGGGACGCTGTCCCGACGTTATCACCCGTGACTTCACACCTTATCGACAGGCCTAGTTGACGCGCTTCGGGTCCAGCTCCGGTGGGTCCAGAGGCTGGGCGATGAAGATCCAGCGCTTCTGCCCGTCGGGGCCGACGATCGAGACATGGTCGTTGGGAACCGCGATCAGGTGCACGGTCGGGCCGCTCTCGCCGGGCTCGATGTTCACGAGGTCCATGCCCTCGAGCACCTCGAGCGCGCGCAGCACCTCACCGCCGGGCCCCGTCGTGATCAGTTGTCCAATGGAGGCCTGCCGGGTCGGCTCCAAAAATTGAACCAGGGCTTCGGCGCGTCGATACACCGACTGCTGCACGGACGACATCGACGCCCACAGCTCCTGGCTCAGCCGCATCGGCAGCCGCTCCTCGTTGCTGGTGAGATCCAGCGTTTCGGTGGTTTGCATCCGAAGAAAACTAAGCACCGAGGATCCGCTGTCAACCAACGGGCCTGAGCGATAGCGCGCAGCGCGGTTCTCGACCGTCGCGGCGAACGCGGCGAATGCGGCGATCGCGCCCGAGCTGCGTCTCCGCCGCCGCCGCGGCGGAGACCATTTCCTTCGAATCACGCGGGGTTGGGCGCGCCCTTACCGGGGCCCGTCTTGTTGCCCGCCGCGCCGACGCGCTGCAGCACCACGCGATCCAGCCACTCGGTGAGCGGAAGTGCGACGTAGATAGTCGAGTAGGTGCCGAGCACCATGCCGATCGTCAGCGACAGCGCGAAGTCCTTCAGCGTGCCCGTTCCCCAGACGAAGAACGCGAGCAAGCTGATCTGGACGGTGGCGTTGGTGAGCAGCGTGCGCCCGAGCATCTCCGACGTGCTGACGTTGATCAGATGCCGGAACGAGGCGCCGCGCAGCTTGCTCAGATTCTCGCGCACGCGGTCGTAGATCACGACCGTGTCGTTCACGGAGTAGCCGACGATCATCAGCGCGGAGGCGACGGTCGTCAGGTTGATCTCCTTGCCGAGCAGAATCCAGATCCCGACCATGCCGATGGCGTCGTGGAACAGCGCCACCACGCCGCCGGGCGCGAACCGCAGATCGAAGCGGAACGCGACGTAGAGCATGATGAAGACCAGCGTGATCGACAGGCTCTTGATCGCGCTGTCGCGCAGCTGAGCGCCCGCGCGCGGACCGATCCACTCCGAGCGCAGCGCGTGATCGGGCGCCTTCGGGCCCAGCGCCGCGCGCAGCCCGTCCACGAGCTGGTCGCCTCGGCTCTGCAGCTGGATCTCGACCTTGTGATCCCGCGCGTTCTGGACGAACGGGTTGTTGTCGCCGGGGCGGAGCTTGACGCTCGGCACGGAGGCGAGGCGCTCGCGGATGAACGAAAGGTCCGGCGCATCGCGGTAGCGCGCGGTGATCTTGTCGCCACCCGGGCTGAACTTCACCTCGGTGGCGCGGCGCTCTTTCGGGCACTCGGTCTCCGGCAGGTTGGGGGTGAAGCACAGCGCGCGCTCGACCTTGTTCTCCTGATCCTCGGTCAGCGTGGAGACCTCGTGCACGCGGATCAGGTAGTGGTTCGGCTGGCGCGAGTTTTCGACCGGCACGACCTCGGGCCCATCGAAGCCCGCGGCCTCGACCGCCGCGCGGATTTCAGCCGGCGTCGTGTGCTGGCTGAACGAAACTTCGACCTCGGTGCCGCCCTTGAAGTCCGTGCCGAACTTGGGCTGGATGCCGGGCACCTTGCCGAGCAAGAGCGCCAGCGAGAACGCGATGAGGCCGAAGCTGAGCGCGAAGAACCAATGCTTCACGCCCATGAAGTCGTAGATTTTGGAGCTCGAAAACAGGCGCATAGCTCACCCCATGTCGAGCCGACCCTGGCGCCCGAGGAACCGGACCCAGAGGTCGAACATCACGCGGCTCACGGTCACACCCGTGAACACGCTGCAACAGACGCCGACGATCAGCGTCACCGCGAAGCCCTTGAGCGGCCCCGTTCCGTACTGCGCGAGTACCACACCCGCGATCACGGTCGTGAAGTGGCCGTCGACGATGGCGCTGAACGCGCGCCGATAACCGATCTCGATCGCCGCCCGTGGACTCTTCCCGGCGGCGAGCTCCTCGCGTATTCGCTCGTTGATCAGCACGTTCGAATCGACGCTCATGCCGATCGTGAGGGCGAGGCCGGCGATGCCGGGCAGCGTCATGGCTGCGCCGAACATGGCCAGGATCGACAACTGCAAGAATAGGTTCATCACCACCGCGATGTCGGCGATCAGTCCCGCGCGCTGGTAGTAGATGAGCATGAACAGCAGCACCAGGATGCTGCCGCCGAGCGCGCCCTGAATCGCCAGATCGATGGCGTCGCGGCCGAGCGTCGGACCGATGCGCTGCTCGTTCGAGGGCGAGATCGGCGCCGGGAGCGCGCCGGAGCGCAGCACCAGCTCGAGCTTCCGGGCGTCGCGGATTTGCGCCTCGGGATCGGCCGAGCCCAGCGTGATCGTGGCGTGACCGCCGGGGATACGGGTCTGGATCACCGGGGCGCTCTCGACCTTGTTGTCGAGGATGATCGCGAAGCGGCGCTTGACGTTGGCGCCGGTGATGCGCTCGAAGATCCGGCCGCCCTGGTCGGTGAAGGTGAGCGCGACGTGCCAGCCGCCCATGCTGCCCTGCGACTGGTCGGGCTGGGCCGCGGCGTCGCGGATCATGTCGCCGGTGATCTCGGCGCGGCTCTTGAGGAGGTACGTCCGGTAGCCGCTCTCGGCCTGCTTTGCCGTCACCTCGTCTACCGTCGTGTATTCGATCTCGAAGCCGACCTCGCGATCGGGCGGGACCGGTAGGGTCGCGACCCACTCGCGGAAGCGCTGCAGCGTCTGCTGCATCGTCTCCTTGGGCAGCTTGTTCAGGACGGCGAAGGTGGTCCGGCCCGTGCGCACGTCGCCGGCCTCGTCCGTGCCGAGCGAGACCGCTTCTTGACGGAACTCGAGGCCTTCCGGCAGCGCCTCTTCCTTCGCGGTGCTCTGCACCTGACCGAAGAAGTCGGTCTCGTCGTCGAGCAGCTTGAACTCGAGGCGCGCGGTCTGGCTGATGATCTCGCGGATCGTGGCGAAGCCCTTCTCGTCCTCGCCCGGGACCTCGACGATGATGTCCTCGTCGCGCGTCGAAATCGCAGCTTCGCGCAGGCCGAGCTCGTCCACGCGGCGGTGGATGATCTCGCGGGCCTGGCTGACGGCGCGCTCACGGATGCTGGTCTCGACCGTGGTCCGGATCTGGAACTCGTAGTTGCGCCGGTCCTCGCTCCGATTGAACGACATCTCGGCGAAGCGCTCGAGGAAGCGCTGGTCGAGCTTGCCCGGATCGGTGTTCGGCAAGACGGTGAGCTTGATCACGTTGGCCGGGCGGCGCGGCGCCTCGAGCGTGACCTTTTCGCGCAGCTTCTCGTAAGCCTCCTCGCTCGGCGCCTCGTCCCCCTGGTGGAAGCCGAAGATCTTGGCGAGCTCTCGGCGCATGTCCTCGTAGTACGCGTCGCGCTTGTCCTTGATCGCCTCGTCCACGTCGACCGTGTAGACGAGGCGCAGACCGCCGCGCAGGTCGAGGCCGGACACGAGCTGGAAGTTGACTCGGTCACGGATGTACGCGGGCAGCGGCAGCTTGCCGTCGCTCGCCTTCGAGAGCGTCGGCCACATCACGACGAAGCCGAGCACACACAGCATCGCGGTGATGCCGGCGCGCAGCCGCCAGCTGACGTCGATGAAATCGATGCTGCTGAAGGCGATCAACACGCCGAGCAGCCCGAGCAGCACCATCGGCCAGAAGGCGTCGAAGTGAGCGGCCGCGGCGGCGCCGCCCATCAACAGGCCGGCGAGGACCATGACCACCCGGCGCGAGCGTTGCGCGGTGCCGATCAAGAGAAAGAGTGCCGCGGTCAAGCCGAGCACGATCGTGAGCACGAGCTCCGGTTTCACCTCTGTCCCCTCACTTCTTTTCCACCGAGGCCGCGGCCTCGGGCGTGTCTTGTCCGGCGATCGCCGACTTCAGGACCTCGATCTTCACGCCGGAGCCGAGGTCGACGATCGCGAACCGATCCTTGATCTCGACGAAGCGGCCGATGATGCCGCTCTGAAGCAACACTCGGTCGCCCTTCTTGAGGTTGGCGATCACCGCCGCCTGCTTCTTCTGCTGAGACCTGCTCGTGAAGAAGAGCAGCAGCAGCAGCGGCACCACCATGATCAAGATCGGCAACAGGCCGCCGCCGAGGCTCGGCGGTGCACCGC
>JALYWZ010000438.1 GCA_030852505.1 Myxococcota bacterium
GCCCGTGACGACCCCGGCACAAGCCAGCGCGGCCGCACCGCCGGCACCTGCGGCAGCGGTCACACCCGCGCCGGCTCACGCACAGGATCGGCTCGCGATCGAGCTCGAAGCGGAGCTCGTGAAGCAGGCGATCGGCGACGTGCAGGGTGACGACTACGAGCTCGAGATCTACGGCTTCCTCGATTTCACCTACACCCACCTGTTCCGCGACTTCGCCTTCGCCGCGCCGTTCGATAGCTTCGCGATCGGAAACTTCAACCTCTACCTGGCGTCGGAGCTCGGCGACAACTGGAGGACGCTCGCCGAGGTTCGCTACAGCTACTTGCCGCACGGCGCTGTGCAGATGGATGAAACCGGCTCGAGCCGGCTCGACACCACCGCGGGGGACTACACGGATTTCGGGCGACCGCTGCGCTGGGGCAGCACGATCATCGAGCGCGCCTGGCTCGAATACACCGTACACCCGCTGCTCACGGCCCGCGTCGGCCATTGGCTGACGCCGTACGGGATCTGGAACGTCGATCACGGCTCTCCCGTGGTGATCGGAGTGCGCCGCCCGTTCATCGTGGGCGAGTCCTTGCTGCCGCAGTCTCAGACCGGCATCGAGCTGCGGGGGACGCACAACTTCGAACGGCTGCAGCTCGGCTATCACCTCACGCTGTCCAACGGGCGCGGCCCGATCGACACGCACCAGGACCTCGACGACAACAAGGCGTTCGGCGCGCGGCTGTTCGCGCGGGCCGACACCGCTCACGGCGCGGTGACCGTGGGCTTCTCCGGGTACATGGGGCGCTACACCGATCGCAATCAAGAGTTCGTGGTCGAGGACGGCACGTTCGAGACCCGCTACCCGCGCACCGCCCAGTACGACGAGCTCGCGCTCGCCGCCGATCTGAAGTGGGAGTACCGCGGTTTCCTGCTGCAAAGCGAGGCGATCCTCAACGACCGCAGCTACGACGACGCGCTCCGACCTCAGGTGCTCGGCGCACTGGATCCGAGCGAGCTCGCCCCCGACGATCGTCGCCTCGGGATCTACGGGCTCGCCGGGTACCGCTTCGAGTGGCTCGGCATGATGCCGTTCGCCGGCGTCGAGTACTACGACGCCGGCGCGGAGAGCGCGTTCATCCAGAAATCGGCGGCGTTCTGGGGCGGGTTGAACGCGCACCCCACGGCACGCGTCGTGCTCAAGGCCCAATACACGTACTCGTGGTTTCCGGACGGCGGAGACAACCTGCCGGACGGCGCCAGCTACAACGCGCTCGACCTGCAGGCGGCGTGGAGCTTCTGATGAGCAGGCGCCACGCCCTCCTCGGATTGCTCGCCGTGCTCACGCTCGGGCTCTCGACCAGACCCGGCGCCGGCGAGCCTGCCGAGCAAGAGCTGGCGGTGGTCGTCGCCAAGACCAGCCCGATCGAAGAGCTCTCGTTCTTCGAGCTCCGCCGGCTGTATCTGGGCGAGGATCTGCGGGGTCCCGGCGGAAAAAAGCTGATCCCGCTCAATCGGGACTCGAAATCGCCCGAGCGCGTCGGCTTCGACCGCTCCGTGCTCGGGTTGTCACCCGAGGCCGCGGCCCGCTACTGGATCGACCGTAGGATCCGCGGTCAGTCCGGCCCGCCCAAGGTCGTCGAGCCGGCGACGGTGTTGCAGCGGGTCGTGGCGCGCGTCCCGTTCACGGTGACCTACGTGCGCCGGGGAGAAGTCAGCGCCGAGCTCAAGATCATTCGCATCGACGGCAAGCGCCCCGGCGACAGCGGCTATCCGATCGTGATTGGAGCGAGCGCGCCCGCACCGGGCGACCAGGGCAGCTCTTCCGGCGTCAGCGCGGGAGCGCCGCCAGCTCTGCCAGCGTCTCTTTGAGGGCCTGGGAGAGAGCCGCGATGGCCTCGGCGCTCGGCAGGGCGCCGCCGCGGGCGGAGCGTTCGATCTCGGCGGCGGCGTCCCCCAAGCGCACCGCGCCGAACGTGTAAGACCCGCCCTTCAAGCGGTGCGCCGCCTTGGCGATCTCGTCCGGGACGCCCGAGCTCAGCGTGCTCTCGAGCGCTGCCAGGTCCTTCGGCGCGTATTCGGCGAACAGCTGGCGCATGCGCTCGGAGCGCCGCGTCGCCGGGTCGAGCAACACCGCGGGAGCCTTCACGAGCCACTCCGAGCGCTATTCGCGGGCTCGAGCTCGAGCAGCCGGGAGGCGATGCAGTCGACGAGCTCGGACGGTGGAAAGGGCTTGAGCAAGATCCGGTTGCCTCCGCGCTCGAGCGCGTCGCGGGTGGAGGGCGTCAAGATCGCGCCGGTACAGAACAGAAATCGATTGGCGAGGCGCGGCACGATGCTCGAAACCTGCGCGTGAAGCGCCACACCACCGAGCCCCGGCATCGTGCAATCACACACCACGATGTCGAAGTTCGCGTCTTGTTGCAAGAGCTCGAGCGCTGCCTCGCCGCTCGCGCGCGTGACCACGTCGTGGTGCCTTTCCACGAACGCTGCGAGCACGCGGCGGATCGACGGCTCGTCGTCCACCACGAGCACGCGGGCACGGCCGCGCGCCGCTGCGGAGCTCGGCTCCAGTACGGCACCGAGCCGGGCCGGGGCCACGGCCAGGGCGTTTCGCACCGGGAGCGACACGGTGAAGCGCGTGCCCTGGCCCTCGACGCTCGAGCACGAGAGCTCGCCGCCGTGGAACTGAACGATCTCGCGGGCCATCGACAGCCCGAGCCCCGTGCCCTGTTCGCGCGGCTTGGTCGTGAAGAACGGCTCGAAGATGTCGCGCAGGCGATCGGCCGGGATCCCGCAGCCCGTGTCCTCCACGCTGAGCTCGATCGTCGAGCTCGCGCTGAAGGGCTCGCGCAAGCGCGTGGCGATGCGGATCTGGTTCCGACTCGGCGCGCCCGGCTCGATGGCGTGACAGGCGTTGACCAAGAGGTTCGTCACGACCTGCTCGAGCTTGGTCGCGTCGGCGACGATTTCCGGGATCGGCTCGAGCTCCATCACGAGCGTCGCGCGCTCGCGCAGCGAGTTCCGCACCAGGTTGGCGGCTTGCCTCACGACCGCGTTCAAGTCCACTCGGCTGGCCTGGGCGCGCCCGAGCCGGGAGTAGCTCTGGAGCTCGCGCGTCACGCGGGCGATGCGGTCGATGCCGATCAGGTTGTCCTCGACCAGCGACGAGGCCTCGTCGAGCACGGTCAGCATCTCCTGCGCAGTCGGCCGTGACGACGGGGCGAGCTGATTTTCCGCGCGCTCGGCCAGGGTTTTGAGGCGGGCGAGCTGCTGCTCGATCGTGAGCAAGTTGCCGAGCACGAAGCTCGCCGGGTTGCTGACCTCGTGCGCGACGCCGGCCGCCAGGTGACCGACCGTCGCCAAGCGATCGGCCCGCGACAGGCGCGCCTTCAAGCTGTGGCGCTCGATCGCGTAACGGACGGAGCGTAACAGCGTGTCACGCGAGAACTTGCCCTTGCTGAGGTAGTCCTCCGCACCTTCGCGCAGCACCTCGACCGCGGACTCGTCGCTGCGGTTGCCGGTCAGCACCACGATCGGTACGTCCCCGATCACGGTCCGGGCGCGGCGGACGGTCTCCGTGCCCTCCGTGTGTTCGAGAGAAAGGTCGAGCAGCACCACGTCCGGGCTCTCGCCTTCCGGCAGCGGCCCGCCCAGGCTCGTCAGGTGTTGCACCTGAACCTCGGGCGTGCCCTCGAGAGCCTCGAATACGGCCTGGGCGTCGATCGGGTTGTCTTCGATGAGGAGGATTCGCACGGACGACGCCCGACGGGGGTGAGAGAGCCTGCAATGCCGCCGCGCCCCGCGCAATCCCGAGCGCTGGAGTCGCGAATTGAATCGGGAAAAGGCGTCGGTGGGTGTCTGTGTGGATCAGCCGCGGCGTTCGGCCTTGGCCTCGACCGTCATCACGAACACCCGCAGATACTCGACGGCGCTGACTATCGAGAACACGAGTGAGATGTAGACGAGGGCCCGCCCCACCACCACCAGATCGACCCAGCCGAGGTCGAGCGGGCCGAGCGTCAGATGGTACGGATAGCCGAGGATCAGGCACAAGATGCCGATCATCTGCAGCGCCGTCTTGATCTTGCCCTCTTCGCCGGCGGCGATCACCACGCCCTCGCTGCTCGCGACGCTGCGCAGGCCCGTGATCGAGATCTCGCGCGCGAGCAGCAGCGTCACCGCCCAGGCCGGGATCCGCCCCATCGGCACCATGTAGATGAGGGATGCCATCACGAGCAGTTTGTCGGCGAGCGGATCGAGGAACTTACCGAGCACGCTGACGACGTTCATCTTGCGCGCCAGGTAGCCGTCGAGCAGATCGGTGATCGCTGCCGCGGAGTAGACCAGCGCGGCGATCGTGCAATCCTTCGGCGTGCCGCGATCGATCAGCAGCAGCACGATCGGGATCACCAGCACGCGCCCCATCGTGAGCAGGTTCGGGACGTTGAAGGCGTCCTCGCGCAAAGAGCGGCGGCGGCGCTTGCGCTCCTCGCGGACGCGCGCTCGGACGGACGGGCTGCGGCGGGTCAGGCGGGTCACGGGTCGTCCACGAACAGGGTACCTTCACCGCTGAAGCTCACGGCACCCGAGATCCACAATCCAGTTTGAGGGCTCGGCGGAGCCTGGCCGACGACACGGCCGGTCCAGCCGAGCACGGTGGCAGCTCGCACGCTGACCGCGCGCTCTCCGGTCACGCGCAGCGCCGAGAGCCGGCGGCTGACCTCGACCACGACCTCGCCCTGGCCCTTCAGCTGCACCATGGCGAGCGGTGCGGTTTCACCCACCGGCAGGCGACCGTTTTCGTATTGCAGGGAGCCGTGGAACGCGACCAGGCGCGACTCTCGCAGGTAGAGGATCTCCTCTCCGAGCTCGATCACGAGCAGCTCGCGATCGGAAGGGGGCTCGAGCACGACGAAGCCGGTCCCGAACAGCTTGGTGAAGCCACCGCTCGGTCCGGCGAACGGCTCCTCGGTTTCGCGGTAGCGCACACGGCGGCGCAGGCTCACCGGCTCGATGCCGCCCGCTCCCTGCGACACGGCGCGCAGCCGCTCGCGCCGAACCGCGAAGCCGTGCTC
>JALYWZ010000439.1 GCA_030852505.1 Myxococcota bacterium
GCAGACGGCGTGTGCTGCAACATGGCTTGCACCGGCTGCAAGGCGTGTTCCGGGATGCCGCTCACCTCGGGCCTGGCCGGCACCTGCCTCAATGTGGTGGCCGGTCAGGACGCGCACGACTTCTGCGACGACTCGGGCGAGGCTTGCGGCACCGACGGCGCGTGCGACGGCGCCGGCGCTTGCCGCTCGACGCCCCGGCAGGGCGAGGCCTGCACCACGAACCCCGCCAACCTCTGCCTGCAGGGCGGCACATGCAACGCGGGTAGCTGCACGGGTGAAACGACCAAGTCTTGCCCGGCGCCAACCATGCAGTGTCGCGCCGCCGGCGTGTGCCAGCCGAGCTCGGGAACCTGCACCCACGAACCGACCAGCTCCGGCAGCTGCAACGACAACAACGCGTGCACGACCAGCGACCACTGCCAGGACGGCGCGTGCACGGGCACTGCCATGGTCTGCAACTCACCCGGCCCCTGCTACACCACGGCCGGCGCGACCTGCGCGGGTGGGGCCTGCGATTATCCGACGACACGCGCCGACGGGCAGTCGGACACGAAATGCCCGTCAGGCAAGCAGCTCTGCTGGTCGGGCAATTGCGTGCAGTGCCTCACGAACGCCAACTGCAGCCTCCCGCGGCCGAGCTGCAACACCTCGACGCACGCCTGCGTGTGCGCGATCCCGAACGGCAGCAACCTGCTCAAGAACCCGGGGTTCGACGCCTGGACCGGAGACATCCCCACCAACTGGCAGCTGATTGAATTCAGCAACGGAAACAAGGCAATCACCGACAGCCAGGACTGCCCCGAGTCGGGCGCGCTCTCCACCTTCTCCGGCGGTCCGATGCAGTGCGTGCGAGTCACCGCCCGGCAGCGCTACCGAGCCGGCGGTTACTTCCGGGGCAACGCGGGGGGCGGGGGGTTGCAGGTCAGGTTCTACACCAACACCAACTGCGCCGAGGCCGGGTTGACCGGGGACATCGTCATGCTGGGGATGCCCTCGGGCGCCGGCAGCGGATTCACCAAGCACTCCGGGCTCGCTGATGCACCCGGCGACGCAGTGAGCGCGCGCATCAGCTTCGACGGCACCGATTGGCAATTCGACCGTATGTTTTTCGGGCTTTCGTCCGCGCTGTCGGATTTCTGAAAGCCTCGAAAAATCCGCGACCGCGCGCCGCGCATCCTGTTGTTCAGGCGTCTTCCAGCTTTCGGACCTCGATGCGCTCCGCGCGCCGGGCGCTGGCCCGGAGCACCGTGAAGCGGTGGCCCTCCCATTCCATGGTGTCGCCGACGCGCGGCACGCGGCCCACGAGCTCTGCGACGAAACCCGCGAGGGTGACCATCTCGGTGTCGCTCTCGATGCCCAAAAGGTCGAAGACCTTGCGGGTTTCGGCCGCGCCGCGGCAGACGTACACGCCGGGCGCGCGGCGCAAGATGCTCGGATCCACGCGGTCGCTCTCGTCCTCGATTTCGCCGACGATCTCTTCGAGCACGTCTTCGAGCGTGACGATGCCTTGGGTCCCGCCGTATTCGTCCACCACCATCGCCATGTGACGGCGCTCTTCCTGGAAGGTGCGGAGGAGCTTCTCGAGCGGCAGCGAACCGGGAACCATCAAGGAAGGGCTGATCAGCGCCTCGAAATCGACCTGGCCGCCGTTGCGGCGCATCGAGAACAAGAGGTCCTTCACCAGTACCACGCCCTCGGCCTTGTCCAGGTTGCCGTCGGCCGAGTACGGGAAGCGGCTGTGGCCGGAGCGCTCGATGAGCTTCAGGTTCTCGTCGAGGTCGCGCTCGCCGGACAGAAAAATCACCTGGGAGCGCGGCACCATCACGTCGTAGGCCGTGAGCTCCTTGAGCCGCGCCGCTCCTTCGATCATGTCGGCGACGCGCCCGCCGACCGCGCCCTCGTTGCGACCGAATGCCACGAGCAGGCGGATTTCGTCGAGCGACGTGACCGGGTGTTCGGAGCCGCGGCGCAGCAGCTTCGCGAACATGCTGGTGATCCAGATCATCGGCTTGAGCGCGAACACCAGGCCGCGCACCACGTACGCGACCGGCGTCGCGAACTCGACGACGTAGGTCACGCCCAGCGTCTTCGGTACGATCTCGGAGAAGACCAGCACCATGATCGTGAACACCAGCGAGAACACCCACAGGTGGCGCTCGTCGAACACGTCGACGAACATCGCGCCGCTGACCGAGGCGCCAACGGTGTGCGCCACCGTGTGAAACGCCACGATCGCCGCGATCGGCACGTCGATCTCGCGCTTGAACTCGCGCAGGATCTTGGCCGGGGTGCTCTTGCCCAGCGCCTGGATCTGCGCGTGGGTGATCGTCAAAATCACCGACTCGGCCACCGAGCAACAAAACGAGACGACCAGCGACCAGAGTACGGTGAGCGTCAGTGCAAGCATGGGACGGAAGCGCGCCTCGGTTCAGGCGCTGGCTCCGAAAGGAACCGGCCGCCTGAACTCCGGAAATCGTTCCGCGCGCGAGCGTATACCGTTCTGGCCGAAGGGGTCGAGCTGACCGCTCGGAGGGGGCTGAATCGCCGGGGAAAGCGCCGCGGCTAGGCCTTGCGGGCGCCGGCCAGCTTCTGCTGCTGTTGCTGCAGATACTGGGCGACGAAGCGCGAGCGCTCCATGGCGAACTGCTTGACCTCGCGGTTCTGAGCGCCCGCCAAGGCGTTCAAGAGCTTCGTGACGCGCTCGATCTGACGCTTCTGGAACAGCGCCTCGAAGTAGTTGTGCGCGAGCCGCACGTCGTTCGTCATCTTGCCCTCGTGCTTCGAGAGCAGGTCGATCACGGCGTCGATGTCGCCGGCCTGACCGTAGAGCGCCGACAGACACACGAGCGCCAGCGGGTCGTTCTCGTTCCGGGCCACGGCCTTCTTGGCGAAGGCGATCGCCTTGTCGCGCTTCTCGTCCTCGGCGGCGTACAGGCCCTGCACCGCGATGAACGGCGCGGCCGTCTTCAGGTTCGGCTCCGTGTTGGCGAGCTGTTCGACGGCCTTCTCCGCGGCCTCTTCGCCTTCGGTGCGCTCGACGAGCGAGTACAGGAAAGCCCAGGCGTCGACGCTGTTCGGCGCCTTCTGGATCGCCTGCTCGATCATCTTGCGCTCCTCCACGGCGTCGCCCTTGCCCTGGAAGACCTTGGCCAGGTGCAGCGCCGGGAACGGGCTGTCCTTCAGCAGGTTCTGCGCGCCGCGCAGCGTGGCCTCGGCTTTGTCCCACTTCTCTTGCTGAACCTGGGAGATGCCGAGCGCCATCCAGTCCTCGCCCTCGCCACCGAGCGCGACGATCTTGCCGAGCACCTTCTCGGCCTGCTCGAAGCGGCCGTGCTTCATCAGCTCCTGAGCCAACATGCGGCCGCGGCCGAGCTCCGCCTGATCCTCGTTCCAGTGCTTCTCGAGGCCGGCGATCAGATCCTCGAGCCCGATCGCGAGCGGGCGGCCTTCGGCGTCCTGCACCTGCACAGCGGGGCCGTTGAAGCCGAGCATCTGCCACATCTGGTCGATCTGCAGCGCGACCGGCCCGGCCTTGATCTGCTCCATGAACTGTTCGTCGACCTTGTTCATCGGCAGCACGACCAGCGCATTGCCGGGGACCCCGCCGGGAAATGCGCTCACGGGAGCGACGATTGCAGCGCCTCCCTGCAACTGGAGATTGGCTTGCACGCCGCTCGCACCGCTTCCACCACCGACCGGGTTCGACTGGGACATCGACTGAATACCTCGACTCGCTCTGCTTCGATGCGACTTCCGCGTCCCGTCCCGCGAGAACGGGGGAAAAAGCGCCCGGGGGTGGTAGCAGCGTGGCCCCGAGCCCGCAACACTCGCGGCGCTCCAGCGTCAGGCCGGAGACCCGGCGCCCGGGAATGTTCGGCCGACGGCGCGCTCGTGATAGTGACGGGTTCATGAGCCTCCCCATCCTGCGAGTGGCCTTCCTGGCCGCGGCGTGCACGGCAGCTCTCGGGTTTGCTCGGCCGGCCGCGGCAGACACGCTGATCATCGACCGCCCCGGGGCACATCCCCACTATCAATTCGAAGCCGAGCCGCACTTGCTGCTCGGTTTCATCGATCCTCCGGGTCACGCTCAGGGCAGCGGCTACGGCGTAGGCTTCCGCGGCACCTTCGAGATCGTGGACAACGGTTTCATCGGCAAGATCAACAACACCGTAGGCATCGGCCTCGGCCTCGACTTCGTGCACTATTCGCGCGGACAGTCGCGCTGCGTGCGGCGCGACACGGTCGATCAGTGCGCGGCGTTCGACGACGATTTCACGGTCGACAACGTCTGGGTGCCGATCGTCATGCAGTGGAACTTCTGGCTCAGCCGCAACTGGTCCGTGTTCGGCGAGCCCGGCACCGCCCTGCGCTTCCAGTCCGGCGAAGGCATCGACAGCGAGTTCCACATCGAGCCGCTGCAGATGTTCGTCGGCGGCCGCTTCCACTTCTCCGACACCCTCACCCTCACCATGCGCATGGGCTACCCCACCTTCTCGGTGGGCATGTCTTTCCTCCTCTAATCAACGACGAACTGCGTCGATCAGCGGGATCAACAGGAAGCCGGGAAGACAGGAAGACAGAAGGAATTTTTGGGGGAACAGCGATGGGGTAGCGCTGTCGCGCGCGCTTCAGTGCGCGAATCCAAAAAATTAAAAACTTCCCGTCTTCCCGGCTTCCTGTTCGCTCGATCTCGCTGAGACGGCGTCCGCCTTTTCTCAGTGGAAAGAGAAGCGAAGCTCGTGGTCGCAGACGCGGAAGACGTCGCCTTCGGCGATGGCTTTACGCTGGACGCGTTGGCCGTTGTACTCGACGCCGTTGGTCGAGCCCATGTCCACGATGTAGTAGTGCCCGCTCGAGAACTCGATCATCGCGTGCTGCCGCGACACGTTCGGATCCTTGATCGTCAGATCGCTCGTCTGCTTACCGCGACCGATGATGAAGCGATCCTTGTTCACGGGGAAGACTTCGCCCTGGTAGTAGATCGATAGCGCGCCGGTGTTGGCGGCGACCGCGCGTGGAGGGGGCGGCGGCGCGGCGGTTTTCGGCGGTGCGAGC
>JALYWZ010000440.1:0-3999 GCA_030852505.1 Myxococcota bacterium
ACCTGACCACCCCCGGCGGTAGCCTGGACACGGGCCCGCAGGCCATCACGCTGCGCATCGCGGGCCGCGTCACCAGCGTGGACGCGTTGGAGCGCATCGTGCTCCGCAACGACGGCACGCACGTGGTCCGCATCAGCGACGTGGCCCGCGTCGAAGACGGCGAGGAGGAGCTCACCAGCGTCGCCTCGTACGACGGTGACCGCACGGTCGTGCTGTCGATCCGCAAGCAATCCGGCACCAACACCGTGCAGGTCGTGGACACGCTGCTGAAGCGGCTCGACGAGGTGAAACGCACCCTGCCGGCCGGCATCCAGCTCGAGGTGATCCGCGACAACTCCGCGTCGATCCGCACCGGCGTCGGCTCCGTGAAGGAGCACTTGGTGGTGGGCGCGCTGCTCGCGGCGTTCGTGGTGCTGTTGTTCCTCGGCAACGTGCGCAGCACGCTGATCGCGGCGATCTCGATCCCGATCTCGATCGTCGGCACGTTCGCGCTGATGTGGGTCCAGGGCTTCAGCCTGAACATGCTGACGCTGCTCGCGCTCGCCCTGGCGGTCGGTATCGTGATTGACGACGCGATCGTGGTGCTCGAGAACATCGTGCGCTTCATCGAAGAAAAGGGCATGAAGCCGTTCCCGGCGGCAGTGCTGGCGACGCGAGAAATCGGCCTGCCGGTGCTGGCGACAACGCTGTCTTTGATGGCCGTGTTCGTGCCCGTCGCGTTCGTGGGCGGCATCCCGGGCCGGTTCCTCAAGAACTTCGGCTACACGATGGCGTTCGCGGTCGGCGTATCGCTGTTCGTGAGCTTCGCGCTGACGCCCACGCTCAGCGCGCGCCTGCTCAAATCCGGAGCCGCCGAGCACGGTAAAGGGCTCGTGCGGATCGTCGACTGGTTCTATCGACCGATCGAGCGCGTCTACATGAGCCTGCTCGCCTGGTGCATGAAGCGGCGCTGGGTGGTGGTCGTGGCCTGCTGCCTGTCGATGGGCTCGTGCATCCCGCTCGTGAAGCAGGTGCCGACCGGCTTCGTCCCTATCGACGATCAGGCTCAATTCGAGGTCAGCGTGCGCACGCCCGAGGGCACGAGCGCCAACGAGACGGCGCTGATCTCCGAGCGCGTGGCGCAGCAAGTCCGCGCGCTGCCGGGCGTGGCCCACACCGTGACCACGGTCGCCGGCGGCGACGCCAAGGTGCAGAACCTGGCCAGCGTTTACGTGGCGCTCACCGATCCGCGACAACGCGAGATCACGCAGTACGAGCTGATGGACGTCGTCCGCAAGCAGATCCTGGCCAAGCTGCCGAAGGAGCTGCGCGTCAGCGTCGCGGAGGTCGCGGCGATCAGCACCGGCACCGCCACCGCCGCCGTGCAGTACGTGCTGGCCGGCCCCGACCTTCACAAGCTCGAGGAATACGCGGAAAAGATGGGGCCCGCGATCAAGAAGCACCCCGCGGTCGTCGACTTCGACACCAACCTGATCACCGGCAAGCCGGAGATCAAAGTCACGATCGACCGTGACCGCGCCGCAGATCTCGGCGTGAGCGTGGCGGACGTGGCGGAGACGCTGCGCATGCTCGTCGCGGGCATCAAGGCCTCGTCCTACGCGGAGCACGGCGAGGAGTACGACATTCGCCTGCGCGCCGAGCAGCAGTACAGGAACGACGTCACCAGCATGGCGCTGATGACGGTGCCGTCGGTGAAGTACGGCACGGTGCCGCTCACCTCGGTCGTCAAGACCAGCGAGGGCACGGGCCCGTCGCAGGTGAACCGCCTGGGGCGCCAGCGTCAGGTCACGTTCATGGCCAACGTCGCGCCCGGGTTCGGCGAGAGCGACGTCGTGAAGGTGATGAAGGACGAGTTCGCGAAGCTGCGCACGGGGCCCGAGTACCGCCTGGTTCCGACGGGCCGTTCGAAGTCGTCGTCCGAGCTCGGCGCGGGCTTCGCCCTCGCGTTCGCGCTGTCGTTCGTGTTCATGTATCTGATCCTGGCGGCGCAGTTCGAGTCCTGGCTTTACCCGGTGATCATCCTGATCTCGCTGCCGCTGACGGTGCCGTTCGCGCTCCTGTCGCTGGTCCTGTTCAAACAAGGCCTGAACTTGATGTCAGCGCTCGGCCTGTTGGTGCTGTTCGGCGTGGTCAAGAAGAACTCGATCTTGCAGATCGACCACACGAATCAGCTGCGCGCGCGCGGCAAGCCGAGGCTCGAGGCGATCTTGCAGGCCAACCGCGAGCGCTTGCGGCCGATCTTGATGACGACGCTGGCCTTCGTGGCCGGCATGATCCCGCTGGCTTTCTCGCGCGGCATCGGCTCTGGCAACAACCGCAACATCTCGGGCATCGTGATCGGCGGGCAGTCGCTGTCGCTGTTGCTCACGCTGCTGGCGGTGCCGGTCGTCTACTCGCTGTTCGACGACGTCCGGGAGTGGCTCAAGCGGCGCAAGGCCTCGAAGGGTCCGGAAGACCGCGGCGAGGCCGAGCTCAACCGGATGATCGCAGATCGGACCAGCGCTCCCCCAAGCGTGCCCAACGCGGCGGAGTGAGCGCTTCAGGGTGAGATGCGCCGGACCTCGACTTGGTCCGGCTCGAGGCGGAAGCTCGACTCGGACGCGGCTGCCTTCACGAGCGTGACCAGCAGCCGCTTCCCGTCGAGGAAGACCTCGATTTGCTCCGGACTGCGCGTGACGCGCCATACGTGAACGCGCTGGTCGAGCTCGACGGCTTCGGCCGCGACGCTGATCGGGGCTGCGGCGGGGTAACTCCAGACCTCGAGCTTTTTCGTGTCGCGCTCGTAGCGCACGGCGTATCCGCTCGTGCCCGGAGCGCTCTCGGGCTCGTCGATCCAGATCGCGAAGCGCGGGCCGGTGAGGCGCGCCGCGAGCGTGAGCGACGCCGGCACCGGCGCATTCGCGGAGCGCAGCTGAAAGCCCGCCTTGCCGATCCGGAATGCGGGACCGCCTTCCTCGCTCGCTGGCGGCGCGACCGCGTTCGCCACGGGAGCAGTGCTGGCCGATGAAACCGGCGCTGGCGCTGAGCCGACACGATAAGCAACACCCTTGAGAGCGAACTCGCGGTGCGCGCACTGGTGGTCGTGATACGGCTCCTTCACCTCGGTGAGCTGAACGAAGTCCGCCCCGACCGCCTCGGCTTTGAGCCGTAGCTTGCGCAGCGCGCCCTCGTAACTACCGCCAGTTCCGGTGATACCGCAGCCGCTGCCATCCTGCGCTTCGATGTTGGCGATCTGCAAGGCCTCCGGCGGCGGCTCGTCTTTGGTCACCACGAGCGCGTCGATCGCAGCCGGTGCCGGCACCCGACCGGCGCACGCGGACACTGCGCAGATTGCCGCGATCGCGGGCCACGCCTTGGGTGTGCGGAACGACCGAATCATGCGATCGTGCTACCACGACGGCTCGAACGGGGATCCAGAATGTCGAAGCACGAAGCGTGGATCGAATGGCGGCTCCTGGGCGGCGACTTCCTTCGCGGCAAGTACTCTCGCGAGCACATTTGGAAGTTCGACGGCGGAACCTCGGTGGCGGCGTCGCCTTCGCCGTCCGTCGTGCCCGTGCCGTACTCGAACGTGGCCAACGTGGACCCGGAAGAAGCTTTCGTGGCCTCGATCGCGAGCTGCCACATGCTGACGTTCCTGTACCTGGCCTCGCGGGAAGGCTTCGAGATCCTGAGTTATCAGGACGCTGCGTTCGGCGTGATGACCAAGAACGAGCGCGGCGTGCCCTGGGTGGCCTCGGTGGTGCTGTCGCCGAGCGTCGAATACGACGGCACTCCGCCGACCCTGGAACAGGAGCAGTCGCTCCACGACCGCGCCCACGAGCAGTGTTTCATCTCCCAGTCCGTGAAGACCGAGATCAGCGTGCAACCGGCGACGCGGACCTAGAGCGACAAACGGTTAGGAATTTGCCGAGATTGGCGGAAAAACTCGGACGAAAAGAGTGAGCGCGTGGGGAGGGGCCCCGACGAATTCACTTCGGCGGGGAGGGGCGGCGCGTG
>JALYWZ010000440.1:4009-5052 GCA_030852505.1 Myxococcota bacterium
GTGCCACCCCTGAGAACAAGGCTAGAACGCCGAGCAGTCAAACTGATCGGGGTTCTAGGGCACCAAGCAGAGCGTGCCGACGCAGCTCTTGCAGCACTTGCCCGGCGAGCACTGAGTGTAACCCGAGTTGCACGTGAGGGCGCACTGACCCGAAATGCAAACCGGCGTGGCGTTGGCGGCGCCGGGACAGATCACGTCGCAACCGCCGCAATGCTCGGGGCTCGAGCGGGTGTCGAGGCAGCCCTCTTCGCACTCGGTGAAGCCTTCGAAGCACGTGAACGTGCACTCACTCTGATCGCAGCCCGCTTGCGCGTTCGCGGGGGCGGCGCAGGGGCGGTTGCAGCCGCCGCAGTGCGCGCTGTTGGTCTCGGTGTCTACACAAGCGCCGCCGCAGGCCCGGCCCTCGCCCGCGCAATCCGCGACGCATTTCGAGCCGGCGCATAGCTCGCCGTCGCCACACGAAACGCCGCAGCTCCCGCAGTGCGCGGGATCCGAGCGGGTATCGACGCAGCCGCCGTCGCACTCGGTGAGCCCGCTGTTGCAGACGACCACGCACTCGCCGCCGTCGCACAGGGCACGGCCGTTTTCCGGTAGTGGGCAGCCTCGTCCGCATTCGCCGCAATTCGCAGGGTCGCTCGTGACATCCACGCAGCGCCCTTCACAAGCCTCGAACGGCGCGTTGCAGGCGACGTCACAGCCCTCGTTGCACACGGCGCGGCCGTTGAGCGGAGTCGGGCACGCGGTCTGGCAGTCCCCGCAGTGATCCGGGTGGTAGCGCACGTCGACGCAGGCGCCGTCGCAGTTCTCGAGCGGACTCGGGCACTCGACGCCGCATTCGCCGTTCGCACACACCTCGCCGGTCTCGCATGGCTGTTCGCAGCCACCGCAGTGCTCGCTATCTCCCTGAAAGTCCACGCAGCCGTCGCCGCAGACCTCGTAGTTTTCCTCGCAGCTGACGCCGCACACGCCCGACGCGCACGTGGCCACGCCATGCCCGGGCTGCGGGCATTGGTCGCAGCCGCTCGCGCCGCCCGGGCCCACGC
>JALYWZ010000062.1 GCA_030852505.1 Myxococcota bacterium
GGCCCGAGCACGCGCGCCCCGGCCTTCGTGGCGGCTTCGGCGAAATCCGGACTGTCGGCGAGCGCGCTGCTCCCGCAGTGCACGGCCTCGGCCTTCGTGACGCGCGCGGCGTCGAGGATCGCTGCGGCGTTCAGGTAGCTCGTGTCCAGAGACCGCGGACCCACGCAGATCGCCCGCTCCGCGTCGAGCGCGAACGCGGCGTAGCGTTCGGGAACGGAGTGGATCTGGATCGCTCGGACTCCGCACGCCGACAGCGCTCGCTGAACCAGCCGCGCCCCCAAGCCGCGATCGGCGATGAGCACACTCTCGGGCAGCATCAATGGCACCGCTGTCGGGTTCGGGAGCGAAGAACAGAGAAGCCCGGGGAACCGAACCGCTTCGTCAGACTCATCGGTTCAGATCGGGACATCGCGCGCCGGGGGCTCATTCCCAGCGCCGAGCGGTCCCGAAGGTTCGGCCCCTCGGGCTTCCCAGTGCTCCGGTTCGGAAGCACCGACGGGGGGCAATTCGTTTGCTGCATCTCGCCGATCAAGGCGGGACCGAACCCGAGGAGGACGCGCCTTCCCAGATCAGTATCCGGATCGGCGTGGGGTCGTAGGCGTTGCAGGGGTTGTTCAGCTGAGGGCAATTCGAGATCAGGATCCGCACCGTCATCTCCGCGCGAAGCTCGACGTAGCGATTCGGACCGGAGATGCCGTCCTCGAAGGTGAGACCGCCTTCCTTGGTCACGGGCACGTTCATGAAGAAATTGACGTTCGCCGTCAGGTCACGCTTGCTCATGTCGCGCGTGCAGCACGCTAGCGTGAGCAAGAAATTGTCGCGGCAGCTGTGCATGAAGCGCTTCTCGAGCGCGTAGCGCACCTGGTTCGACTCGGCCGCGCAGGCTCCGCCCAGCGTGTCGTGGCGGCCGCAGGTGTCGGCCACGATCGTGACCAGGGCGTTGCCTTCGGTCGAGAGCAACCGCGTCCCGGTCGTCAGGTAAATGTTGCCCTGCTCGCGGATCGTATCGACGGCGCTGTAGCGTTCGGCGGGGTCGTAGGCGTTGTAAAACAGCGTGTCGACCGCTTGATTGCCCTCGAGATCGACGATGCGGACGACGCTGCCGTGCTTGACGTTGCGGGTCCAACCGAGGCCGGCCTCGACCACCTCGTCGATGCTGGCGGTGCTGGGGTCGAGCTGACTTTCGACGAATGCCATGGGTCGCCCTACTGGAAGTACCGATCGGTGAGGGTGAAGCCGCGCTCCGTCTCCGGGCGGGCGTTGCGACACGCGTCGTCCGCTGCAGCCGGCGCTCCGCCGCGCACCATCAGTCCGACGGACTTCGGACCGTAAACGGGGCTCGGGTCCAGCGGGTGCGGCGTGTTCGACAGCACGACCAGCGTGTTCATGTCCGCGCGCAGAACGACCTGCGAGCCCGCTCGAGAGTGACCCGTGACGAACGACAAGCCGCCGAGGTCGTCGACCGCGACCTTGACGAAGAAGCTCACATTGGCGACCAAGTCCTTCTTGCCGAGACCATATTTCCCCAGCTCGATCAGGAAATTGTCGCGGGTATTGCGATGAAAATCGTTGCGCAGGCGCTGATACGAGCCCTCGCCGTATTTCGCGAGGTTGTGCTTGGCGGTGCCGTGGCCGGTGATGGTGTCGTGCCAGCCGCAGCTGTCCGCGACTATCGAGCACAACACCCGGCCCATGTCCGAGAACAGCGCCACTCCCGCGGTCAGGCGCGCGAGGTGCTGCGCCTTGAGCGTGTCGGGCATGTTGTAGCGCTCGCTGAAATCGTCGGCGTTGTAGAAGAGCGCCGCGACGCTCGCGCCGCCTTCGAGGTCGGTCAGCTCGAGGCGTTGTCCGCGTCGCAACACTCGGGACCACATCTGCCCGCCGCGCAGCGTGTCCGCGGCGAGCTCGGGTTCCAGGCTAGGATCTCCCACTGGAGGCAACCCTGCCGGGTCGTCCCGGCTGAAAAAGCCCTAGAATGAACTGGGTCGTCCCAGCTCGGGCAGTCGATGGTCTGGAGAGGGAAGGAGGAAAGTAAGGAAGCGGCCGTCGGCTTCAGGCGGCGACCGGGGACATCCTCTCGGACCCGCGTTTCGAGTGTGTTTCTGGATCGTAAATCAATGATTCGAGGCGTTTCTTCGTCGCCAGGAAATGCCCGGAGAGGAACTGGTCGGGGTGCCGAGCCCTCGTCACGGGCACCTCGATGATCTCCATCACGCGCCCCGGGTGAGCGCCGAGCACGACGATCCGGTCGGAGAGGTAAATCGCTTCCTCGAGATCGTGGGTGATGAACAGGATCGTGATGTCGACGGCTTCCCAGATCTTGAGCAAATGCGATTGCATGCTGCAGCGGGTCTGGGCGTCGAGCGCGCCGAAGGGCTCGTCCATCAACAGGATGCGCGGCTCGTTGGCGAGCGCCCGCGCGATCGCCACGCGTTGCTTCATGCCGCCCGAGAGCTGAGCGGGGTAGTGATCGGCGAAGTCGGCAAGGCCGACCAGGTCCAGCCACTCCAGAGCCTTCTTCTCCGAGGCGGAGCGGGAGATGCCCTTCATGCGCAGACCGAACATCACGTTCCGCTTCACGCTGAGCCACGGAAACAACGTGTAGCTCTGGAAGACCATGCCGCGGTCAGCGCCCGGGCCCGTGACGGGCTGATTGTCGATCCAGATTTGGCCCGAGGTCGGAGTGTCGAGGCCCGCCACCAGCCGGATCAGCGTGGATTTGCCGCAACCAGACGGCCCGATCACGCTGATGAACTCGCGGGAGCGCACCTCGAAGTCGATCGTGTCGAGCGCGGTGACCGAGCCTTCGGCGCTCTCGAAGCGGCGGGTGATGCCCGAGAGCGACATCACCGTGGGCCGCTCGCGGATTTCCGAGAGGCGGCGCTTCACCTCGTCGGTGTGGTGCAGGTAGCTCGGGAGTTCCAGCTGGTCGTTGGGCATGGCTCGCTCGTTCTCGCTCAAGGCACGGTGGTGACGGAGGCAGGCATCCGCTTCTCGGAAGCCAACAGGCGCGTGACGCTCTTCAGGGCGCGGCTCAGGCGATTGTTGCCGCTCTCCCACGGGAACAGCAGGCGGCCGACCATCGCCAACACCTGGTCGGTGCACAGGCCGATGATGCCGATGATCGCGATCCCGGCGTAGACGTTGTCGAAGTTCATGTACCGCTGCTGCTGGTACAAGAACGAGCTCAGGCCCGACTTTTCGCCGATCAGCTCGGCGACCACCAGGTAGGTCCAGGCCCAGCCGATCAGGATCCGGACGTCGCGGTAAAGCGCCGGCAGGGCCGCCGGGATCACCACGTGCATCAAGAGCTGGCGGTTCGACGCGCCGAGCGTTTGCGCGGCGTGCAGCAGCGCCGGATCCACGGAGCGCGTGGTGTTGGCGACCACGAGCACCATCTGGAAGAAGGTGCCGATGAAGATGATCGTGATCTTGGGCTCGTCGCCCAGGCCCAGCACCGCCACCGCGAGCGCGCCGAACACGGGCGCCGGCATGTAGCGCACGAAGTCGATGAACGGCTCGACCAGCCGCGAGCACAGCGCGAAGGTCCCGCACAAGATGCCGAGCGGAATGCCGAACAGCGCCGACCAGAAGAAGCCCCAGAAGATCACCTGGCAGCTCTGGAGCAGGCTCTCGTGCAGCCAGTATTCGCCCGGTCGCAGCGGCGGAGTCGTGAAGCCGGTGTAGAACGCGCGCCCCACCGCATGCGGCGGCGGTAAGAACACGGGGTTCACGCGCTCACCCTGGGCGAGGCGCTTGCCGGCGGCCGCGAGCTCGGCGTTGCGGTGCTCGAACACCTCGCGCTCCACCCGCTGACCGGTGGCGAGGTACGCATACTGACCCGGGTGCTTGGTGTCCCCCGGGTCGGCGATCAACACCAGCGGGTGCCAGAGAAACGGCACGTAGCTGAGCGCGGCCCACACCAGGAGCGGCATCGCGAAGGCCAGCGCCAGCGCCCAGCTCGAGGCGCCCTTGGGCAACGGCGCGCGCACGACGAAGAAGCGCGGAGCCCTCGACCGCTTGCGCACGATCGCGCTCTTGGGGGGCGTGGCAGCCGAGGGCGTTGCGCTCATCGTCCGCTCACTTCAGCGCTTCTTCGGTGAAGCTCGGGTCGATGTACTCTTCGACCTTCACCGAAGCCTTGTAGACGCTGTTCTTCACGTTGAACTCGTCCACGATCTTGCTCGAGCCGTAAACGGAGCCGAGCCCGTCTGCCTTCTCGAGACGCTTCTTGCCCTCGGCGAGGTCGAGGAAGAACGTGCCCTTCATCAGCGGCTTGTATTCGTCCGGGGTGAGGTGCACGCGCGCGCTCATGATCTTCGCGGCCTCGTCCAGGTTTTTCTCGTCCTTGATGAATTTCGCGATCTTGTCCCAGACCTTGGTCACCTTCACCCAGTCGGCGCGGCGCTCGGCCAGGCTCTTCGGGTTCACGACCAGCATGTCGTAGATGATGCCGGGCACGTCCGCGCTCGTGAAAATCGCGGTCGAGCCGGGCACCAGCTTCAGCGCCTGGCCGCTGTTCGGCTGCCACGCGACGATGGCCTCGACGCTGCCGGACTGCAGAGTCTGCGGTGTTTGCGGCGTCGGAACGTTGACGATCTGGATGTCCTTGTCGGTCAGGTTGACGGACTTGAGCGCGTTCATCAGCAACAGGTGGCTGACGAAGCCGACCTCGACGCCCACCTTCTTGCCCTTCAGCTCGGCCATGCTCTTGATGCCGGGCTTGGCCACGACCATGTCGTTGCCGTTGCTGTAGTCGTTGACCAGGATCGCCACGCTCGGGGCGTTGCTGCTCGCGCCCGTCACCAGTGCGTCGCCGTTCGTGACGCACACCGAGTCGATCTGCTTGGCCGCGTAGGCCTCCATCGACTTCACGTAGTCGTCGAACCACTTGAGCTCGACGTTGACCCCCGCTTCCTTGAACCAGCCCTTGTGCAGGGCAATGTCCCACGCCACCCAGCCTGGCCAGTCGCTGTAAGCGATCGTGAGCGGGGTCCCGGTCGGTTCGGGCGAGGGCGCGGGTGCCGCAGGGAGCGCAGCGGCGGACGGAGCTGCGCCTTCGGGAGCAGCGGACTCGCTCGAAGGAGCAGGTTTTTCAGAGGATTTGCTGCACCCGCCGAGCAAGAACAGCCCCAGCGCGAGTCCAGCGAGCCGAACGATCGGGATCATGGCCTAGCCTTTCGTCCGGTGAGCCTACGAAGCGCGCTCAGGTTGGCTGTTCGGATGTTGCTGGCTCGTGTCGAGGTCGTTTCTGGTGACTCGGGCTGCTCGCGCCGTGCAAAATGCGCGGGCAGGTGAGCGTGAAATATCCTTCCGAACTGAGCGCCCGACGGCAATTTTTGAAGCTGGCCGTAGCCGTTGCGGGCGGCGCCTGGGGAGCGAGCGGGTGCGGCTCTTCCGCGGCGGGGAACGACGGGAACCCGAGCGCTCCCGGGCTCGAATATTTTCCGCAGTCCGTGGCCTCCGGCGATCCGCGGCCCACGAGCGTGGTGTTGTGGACACGCGTCGTGGACGCCGAGCGCAGAGGCGAAGACCTGGAGCTCGAGCTCGAGCTCGCGCGCGATGCGTTATTCGAAGATCGGGTCGAGCTCTCGGGACAGCCGCGGATGCGCTTGACGGCCGAGGCGGCAGCGGACGGCTGCGTGAAGGTGCTCGTCACCGCCCTCGAGCCCGCCACGACCTACCACTACCGCTTCTCTTACGGCGGCGCGCCGAGCCGCGTCGGGCGCACGCGCACGGCGCCGAGCGACGACTCGGAGGCGAGCCTGCGATTCGCCGTGGTTTCCTGCCAGGATTACGGCGGCAAGTACTATCATGGGCTTCGCCGCTTGCTCGAGGAAGACCTCGACTTCGTCGTCCACCTCGGAGATTACGTGTACGAGGGCGGGGCCGCGGAACCCTCCGGCGTGCGCGACGTGGTGTTCGGCAAGCCGGGTGAGGCGCTCGGGCTCGGCGATGGCGGAGAGCCTCCGTTCGTGGCGCGCTCGCTCGACAACTACCGCGACCTCTATCGAGCCGTCCGCTCGGATCCCGATTTGCAGGCGCTCCACGAACGTGTGCCGTTTCTGGTGATCCCGGACGATCACGAGTTTTCGGACGACAGCCACGGCGCGACGGCGACGTATTTCGACGGGCGGCGCGACGAAGCCGACCTCGAGCGCAAGCGAGCCTCCGACCGAGCCTGGTTCGAGTACATGCCCGTGGACTACACGTCGGACAGCGCGAGCGCGCTCGACGATCAGGCGGCGTTCCCCGACGACTTGCGGATTTACCGGAGCTTCGGCTTCGGGCGGCACCTCGAGCTCGTGCTCACCGATCTGCGGCGTTATCGGCCTGATCATCTGATCCCGGAGGACGCCTTCCCCGGTAGCGTGTACCTGACGGCCGAGGAGCTCGACGAGGACGCGGCGGCCATCGCGGTGCCGTACATCGACGTCGACGACTTCGAGGACGGCGTATACGCGCGGGCATTGCGCGGAGCGGCCGCGGAGCTCGGGTTCCGCGCGGCGAGCGTGACCGGGCTCCTCAGCGTGCCGTGGATCAACTCTGTGCTTTCAGCGCTCGAGAGCGCACCTGCGGCGATCGAAGAGAGCGACGAACTGGAGCGCGGGCTCGCGTACCATCAGCTGCTGAAGACGGAGGAGTTTTCGCGCGTGGGCTCGCGCTACTTCGTCGCCCAAGCGCCGTTCGAAGCGCTGGCCGCGGTGAAGTTTCGCGAGAGCGACGGGGAGAGCGAGAACCTGATGGGAGCCGCGCAGCGCGCCTGGTTCTTGGACACGCTCCGCGCCTCGAAGCGCACCTTCAAGGTGTGGGGGAGCCAGATCGCGCTCATGCCCAAGCACCTGGACCTGACGGGCCTCAGCGTGGCCCCGCTCGAGCTGCGGCAGCGGATCGGGCTGACCGCCGAGGACTGGGACGGATTTCCGAACGAGCGGCGGGCGCTGTTCCGCGCGCTCGAAGGCGTCGAGAACGTGGTCGTGCTCGCCGGCGATCTGCACTGCTTCTTCGCGGGCACCCCGTACGATCCGAGCGACGAAGCGCGGCGGGTCGTGGAGTTCGTGATCGGCAGCGTCACCTCGCAGACCTGGAAAGACGGCCTGTCCGGGATCGTCGAGGCGGCGCCCTCGTTGCCGCCGATGGTGCTGGAGCTCGCGCCGTACGTCGGCAACCTGTTGATGACCAAGACGCCGCGCGCGAACCCGCATCTCGCCTTTCAGGAGCTCGGCAAGAACGGCTGTGGCGTGGTCACGGTCACCGCCGAGGCCCTCGAGATCGAGCTGCTGATGATCGAGCCCGCGACGGTCGCGACGCCGCCCGAGTCACTGAACGGCGAGCTCGCGGCGCTGTTCGAGAGCGTGCGCTTTCGCGTGCCCGCGCAGGGTGGAGCGCTCGAGCGCGAGGCGAAGGGCGGCGGCTTCGAGCGCTGGGACATCGAGCAGATGGACTGGCTCACGTCCGGTTGAGCTCGACATACCCCCTGGCTACTTTTTGGCCTTGTACCGGAAGCAATCGACGACGTGGTCGTTGACCATGCCGGTCGCTTGCATGTGCGCATAGACGATCGTCGAGCCGACGAAGTTGAAGCCACGGCGCTTCAGGTCTTTGCTGAAGGCGTCGGAGACTTCGGTGCGGGCCGGGATTTCCTTGAGCGAACGGAAGCGGTTCTGGATCGGCTTGCCGTCGACGAACCCCCACTGATACTTGGCGAAGCTGCCGAGCTCGGACTGGACCTCGAGAAACGCCCGCGCGTTCTTGATCGCGGACTGGATCTTGAGACGGTTCCGGACGATGCCCGGATCGGCGAGCAGCCGCGCGACGTCCCGTTCGTCGAAGCGCGCGACCTTCTTGGGGTCGAACCGGGCGAAGGCCTTCCGATAGGCCTCGCGCTTCCGCAGAATGGTGAGCCAGCTCAAGCCGGCCTGGGCGCCTTCCAGGATCAAGAACTCGAACAGCGTGCGATCGTCGTGGACGGGCACACCCCACTCCGTGTCGTGATACTCGATGTAAATCGGGTCGGACTGGCTCCAACCGCAGCGAACCCGCTCTTTGGGCATGGGGCGAGACTAGCCGAAAAGTCCGGTGCTAGTCTCCGGCCCCCATGACGGCTGCTTGGTGGATGCTCGGCGCGCTGGCCGTGCTGTCGATCGCTTACCGCTACTACTCCGCCTTCATCGCCACGAAGGTGTTGGTGCTCGACGATACGCGGGTAACGCCGGCGCATCGGCTGAACGACGGGCACAACTTCCACCCGACCAACAAGTGGGTGCTGTTCGGGCACCACTTCGCGGCGATCACGGGTGCCGGGCCGCTGATCGGGCCGGTGCTGGCGGCGCAGTTCGGGTTCTATCCGGGCTTCTTCTGGATCCTGATCGGCGTGGTGCTCGCCGGTGCGGTCCACGATTTCATCATCCTGGTCGCGAGCACTCGGCGGGGCGGCCGCTCGCTCGCCGAGATCGCGAGAATGGAGCTTGGCCCGGTCCTCGGCACCGTCACGGCGATCGCGATCCTGTTCATCATCGTGATCGCGCTGGCCGGCCTCGGCAACGTGGTGGTCGGAGCGCTCTCGGAGAGCGCTTGGGGCGTGTTCACGGTCGGGATGTCGATCCCGATCGCGCTGGCGATGGGCGGCCACATCTACGGGCTCCGCAAGGGCTCGCTGCGCGGCATCCGCGAGGCCAGCATCGCCGGCGTGATCTTGCTGGCGGTCGCGCTCGTGGCCGGCAAATACGTGGCCGATTCGGACTACGCGACCTGGTTTCGGTTCTCGAAGACGTCGCTGACGCTCACCATCGCGAGCTACGGGTTCATCGCCAGCGTGCTGCCCGTGTGGCTCCTCTTGTGCCCGCGCGACTACCTCTCGAGCTACCTCAAGATCGGAACCATCTTGCTGCTGGTGCTCGGCGTCGTGATCGTGAACCCGCCGATCCAGATGCCGGGGGTGACCGAGTTCGTGCACGGCGGCGGGCCGATCATCAAAGGGCCGCTGTTCCCGTTCGTTTTCATCACCATCGCCTGCGGGGCCATCAGCGGCTTCCACGCGCTGGTGTCGAGCGGCACCACGCCGAAGATGATCGACAAGGAGAGCCACTGCCGCCCGATCGGCTACGGCTCGATGTTGATGGAGGGCCTGGTCGGGATCACGGCGCTGATCGCGGCCTGCGTGATGCCGCCCGAGGACTACGTCGCGATCAACACCGATCCGAAGATCGCGCTCGTGGCCTCCGAGAGCACGAAGCAGGCGGGGCTCGCGCGCTCGGCGGAGGAGCTCGCCCGTGCGGACAAGGCGCTGTCGGCGCACGACCGCAAATTGCTCGGGCTCGCGCCGGGAGCATCCATCACCTCCTTGTCGGACGCGCAGCTGCCGGCGTCGAAGCTGCTCGCCTTGTCGAATGGCACGCTCGCGGAGCTCGGCTACACGGTGGACGCCAAGGACAACCACGCGACCTCGCTCGAGGCGGCAGACTTCGCGCGGCTCGGGATCCACGTGAAAGAGCTCCCGGGCCTGTCGCGCGACGCGGGGGAGGTGGTGGCCGCGCGCACCGGCGGCGGCGTGTCGCTCGCGATCGGCATGGCGCGCGTATTCAGCGGCTTGCCCGGAATGAGCACGCTGCTCGCCTACTGGTACCACTTCGCGATCATGTTCGAGGCGCTGTTCATCCTGACCACGATCGACACGGGCACGCGCATCGGACGGTTTTTGCTGCAGGAGCTGTTGGGGCGCGTCTCGCCCGAGCTCGGGCGCTCGAACAGCAAGCTGGGCGGCGTGGTGGCCTCGCTCGCGATCGTGTGTGGCTGGAGCTACTTCATCCTGACCGGGAACATCAGCACGATCTGGCCGATGTTCGGGATCGCAAACCAGCTCTTGGCGTGCGCCGCGCTGTGCGTCGGGACGACGATCGTGCTGCGCGAGTCGAGCAAGAAGAGCTACGCGCTGATCACGATCCTGCCGCTCGCCTTCGTTGGCTTCACCACGATCACCGCCGGCGTACAGAGCGTGATCCAGCTCTATTATCCGATGACGCTGGTCGCTGCGACGAAGGTGACCGGGCTCGTGAACCTGATCGTGACGAGCGCGCTCCTGGCGGGCATCGCATTCGTGATCGTCGGCAGCGCCCGGCGCTGGCTGTCGATGCTGTTGCCGGCCAGCGCCGAAGCTCGGCCCGGCTGAGCTAGACGACGCGCAGCGGCTCGCGATCCTTCTCGGAGACCGACACGCTCACGGCGCCGTCGGTCTCGGCGAGCAACCGCGCGCGCAGCCGCTCCAGATAGCCGCGTTCACTGCTCGAGTGCTCGCAGAGCACGACGCTCGAGCCCCGTGCGAGTAGCTCGAGCACGTCGTGGTGGCGCATCTCGCCGGTGAGATAGAGGTCGCTCGGGGGCGAGCCCGCGAACACGCCGGAACCCGAGCCCGCGGCGACCGCCACGCTGCGGATCGGCACGCCAGCGGCGTGGACCGAGCTCTCGGCGAGGCGCAGCGACGAGAGCCCGAGGTTTTTCTTGAGCAACCCGACGAGCTCGCCCAGCGAGCGCGGCTCCTGGAGCTCCACGCGGCGTCCGACGCCCGCGCCGAGCACGGGTTTGTCTGCGAGGCGGTAGACGTCCCAGGCGGGCTCTTCGTAGGGGTGCGTCTTTTCGAGGGCGCGCGCCACCGCGGGCAGCGCGCGCTCGGGACAGACCATCTCCAGGCGGAGCTCGGGGGCGCGCTCGAAGCGATGCTTTTCACCGACGGCCGGCGTTGTGCTCTCGTCGCCGAGAAACGTGCCCTCTCCGCGCAAACCGAACGAGCATTTCGAGTACGCGCCGATCACGCCGGCGCCCGCTTCCGAAAGAGCGTCCCGCAGGGCATCGGCGTTTGCCTCGGGGACGAACACCACCAGCTTGAGCTCGCCCCGAGCTTTCCGGCAAATCGCGGACAGCGGCGTGATTTCGGCGGCGGTCGCGCCGAGGCAACCGGCGAGCCAGTCGTTGATGCCGCCCGGTGCGGAGTCGAGCGCGGTGTGCGGTGAGTACACGGCGCAACCCGAAGCTGCCGCGGCGAACAGCACTGGATCCGTGACACGGCGGTAGCGCCGCTTTTCCTTGAACAACGGCGGATGGTAGGCGACGAGGCACTGCGCGCGCTGCGCCACGACCTCTTCCACGACTTCCGGCGTGGCGTCGATGGCGAGCAGCACGCGCTCGACGTCGAGCTCGACGCCGGGCTCTCGCGGGTCCACGAGCAGCCCGACGTTGTCCCAGCTCTCGGCGAGCTCCAGGGGAGCGATGCGTTCCAGCGCGGCGAGCACTCGGTTCAGCGGCAAGGCCATGGCCGCTCAGCGTGGCTTCGATTTCTTGGGTCGCAACTTGCTGGCGGCGTAGTAGCCGGCGAAGCGCTCGACGCGCCGCTTCGGGGACTCGCTGAACAGGCGCTTTCCGCGAAACCCGATGCGCTTCTCGAGCTCGAGCATTCGCTGTTCGGTCAGCTTTACGAGCGGGCCGAGATCCAGGCGGGCCAGGCCGCGGCGCTCGAGCTCGGGCAGGAGCAGGCAGAGATCGTGGTGATCCCCGAGCAGCTCGCCGAGCTTGTCGAGCTCCTTGCGCTCCGCGCGGATCAGCCGCGGCCAGGCCTTTTCGAAGAGTGACAGCTGGTAGAGGTGACGCTTCTCGTGCTTCCGGAACTCGTGCAGGTGCTCGGCCCCGCTCGAGCGCTGTGCTCGGCGAAGGTCGCGACGGGCGCGGGCGTAGGTCTCCCGGAAACCGCGCTCGATCGCGCCCCAACCCTTTCCCGAGACCATCAGCACGCGAGCCGTGTCGCGCGCCCGCGACAGGGACTCGACGGCGCTGCCGAGCGCGGCAGAAGCCGCGGACTCGTCGACCAGAGGG
>JALYWZ010000441.1 GCA_030852505.1 Myxococcota bacterium
CGTACGGTACGGGCGCGGCGAGCGCGGGCAGGATGCGGTCGCCCTCGGTAGCGGGCCGGCAAGCGATGATGTCTTCGGGTCGCACGTCCCAGTGCGCGGCGGCTTCCTCCACGACCGTTTGCGGTGAAGCCGAGACCACGAGCGCGCGGATGCCGCGCTTCCTCGCCTGCTCGAACACGGATTCGAAGCCGAGGAACAGCCGCCCGGCGAGGTGCGTCTCGGCGAAGGCGCGCCGGGCGTGGCGCCGCAGGTCGTCGAGCGACCAGCCGGCGTAGCACCAGCTCATCATCGAACACACGTCGCGCTCGGGGTAAATGCCCGACAGGTAAGCGTCGAACAGCCGCAGAGCGATCTGGCTCGGGCTGCCCGCCGACGACAGCTGATACTGCTCCGCGATCCGCGCGAGCTCTTCCCGGGCCGGCTCGAGGAGCATCTCGCTCTTCACCGCCAGGTGGAACACGTCTTCCCCGACGTCACCCGACCAGAGCGTGCCGTCGGCGTCGAACGCGAGCACGCCGTCGGTGGACTCCGAGAACATGGCCTCCAGCCGCGCGTGCAGCAGATCGCGCGCGGCTAGGCTCGGCTGGCTCTTTCTTTCCACGCGTTCCACCAACCTTCGGACATCGACAAATCCTGCAGGGTGTCGAGCTCCATGTAACCCCCCGCAGTGTTCTCCCGGTACATGGCCGTGCCGCCCTCGAGCAGCTCCGCGAGCAGATCGATCAGGTAAGCGCGCTCGAAGCTGCGCCCCTCGCGGTAGGTCTGTCCCTCGAAGCGGGCCTTCGCGCGGTCGAAGCCATCGATCAGCATGGCGGCGCCGGCCGGGGTCGCCTTCATCACGCCGATGAACTCGCCCGTGGCCTCCTCGGGCGAAATGTTCCTGGAAATGCGCGTGACACGCCGGCCCCCGGCGCTGAGCTTCTCGGCGTCGCTCTCTGGGTGCTCGGTGCGTCCGACGTAGCGCGCGCGGTATTCGGTGTCGCAGCCGAGCACCAGGTCCTCGGGCGCTCGCACCAGCCGCTCGACGATCCCCGGCTCGTAGACGATGTCGGCGTAGGTGGAGACGAAGCCGCCGCGCAGGTGTTCGCGCGCGCACAGCAGCGAGGCCAGGATGTTGTTGTGGTCCCAGCGTTCGTTCCGCACGAACGTGAGCTCCGGGTAGCGAGCCCGAACCACGTGTTCCGCGTAGCCCGAGATGAACACCACGTCTTTACGCTGAAAGCCCCCCGCTGCCAGCGCCTCCAGGATCCAGTCCAGCATCGGCCGTCCGAGGACCTCGACCAGGGTCTTCGGGACCTCGTCGGTCCGATGCTGGAGCCGGCTTCCTCTCCCGGCGCCGATGATGATCGCGCGCATGGCTCGGTTTCAGTCCTCTTCGCGAAGCCGGGCGATCACGCTGTAGTCCTCGAGGGTCGACGTATCACCCGTGGACTCGCGGCCGGCGGCTACGTCTTTCAAGAGCCGGCGCATGATCTTGCCGCTGCGCGTCTTGGGCAGGCTCTCGGCGAAGCGCACGGTGTCGGGCCGGGCGAACTTGCCGATTTCCTGCGCGACGTGCTCCATCAGCGCCTTCTTCATGGCTTCGTTCGGCTCGTTGTTGGGCTTGAGCGTCACGAACACGACTAGCGCTTGACCCTTGAGCTCGTCGGGGCGGCCGACGGCGGCGGCCTCCGCCACGCTCGGGTGACTGACCAGCGCGCTCTCGATCTCCGCCGTGCCGATGCGGTGTCCGGAGACGTTGAGCACGTCGTCGATGCGGCCGACCACGTGGAAGTAGCCGTCCTTGTCCTGTCGCGCGCCGTCCCCGGTGAAGTACGCGCCCTGGATCTCCGAGAAGTACTGCTTGCGGAAGCGCTCGTCGTCGCCCCAGACCGTGCGCAGGATGCTCGGCCACGGGCGGCGCAGGATCAAGAGCCCGCCCTTTTCGCGGCCGACGGGCTCTCCCGACTTGTTCACGACCTCGGGCACCACGCCGAAGAACGGGAGCCCGGTCGAGCCCGGCCGCATCTTGTGTGCGCCTGGCAAAGTCGTGAGCAGGATCGAGCCAGTCTCGGTCTGCCACCAGGTGTCGACCACGGGACAACGCCCCTGGCCGATGTTGGTGTGGTACCAGACCCAAGCCTCGGGGTTGATCGGTTCCCCGACGCTGCCGAGCAGGCGCAGGCTCGAGAGGTCCGACTTTTTCGGCCAGTCCGTGCCCTGGCGGATGAAGGCGCGGATCGCCGTCGGCGCCGTGTACAGGATCGTGACCTTGTGCTTCTCGATGATCTGCCAGAAGCGCCCCCAGTCCGGGTGGTTCGGGGCGCCTTCGTACATCAAGCAGGTCGCGCCGTTCGAGAGCGGACCGTAGACGAGGTAGCTGTGTCCGGTGACCCAGCCGACGTCGGCCGTGCACCAGTAGACGTCGCTGTCTCGAAGATCGAACACGTACTTCGTCGAGACGTGGGCGCCCGCCAGGTAGCCTGCGGTGGTGTGGAGCACGCCCTTGGGCTTGCCCGTCGAGCCCGAGGTGTAGAGGATGTACAGCGGGTGCTCGGCGTCGACGATTTCCGGCGCGCCGGCCTTGGGATCCGCCTGCTTGACCAAGGCGTCCCACTCGAGATCGCGCCCTTCTTTCATTTCGATCGGCAGCACCGACTGGCCGAGGCGGCGGAACACCACGACCTTCTCGACGCTGGGCGTGGCCTCGACGGCCTTGTCCACCGTGGCCTTGAGCGGGACGACACCGCCGCGGCGGTAGGCGCCGTCCTGCGTGAGCACCACCTTGGCGGCGCAGTCGTTGATGCGATCGCGCAGCGACTCCGCGGCGAAGCCGCCGAAGACCACGGTGTGGGGTGCGCCGATCCGCGCGGCGGCCAGCATCGCCACCACGACCTCCGGCACCATGCCCATGTAGATCGCGACGCGATCGCCCTTTTTCACGCCGAGGCCGCGGAGCGCGGCGGCGAGCTCGACCACCCTCTGGTGGAGCTCTGCGTACGTGAGGCGCCGTGTCTCGCCCGGCTCGCTCTCCCAGATCAGCGCGGCCGCGTCTTTGCGGGCCGTCGACAGGTGCCGGTCGAGGCAGCTCTCGCTGGCGTTCAGCGTTGCGCCCTCGAACCAGCGCGCATGGGGCAGCTTCCACTCCACGAGGTTCTTCCACGGAGTGCGGAAGACCAGCTCAGCGGTTTCGCGCTTCCAGAACGTGTCCGGTGAATCGAGGCTCTCGCGGTAGAGCTTCTCGTACTCTTCAGCGGAGCGCACGCGCGCTTTGGCGACGAACTCGGGGCTCGGCTCGAACCAACGCGATTCGTGGGAGTGGGTTTCGATGTCTTGCGGATCGATGCTCATGGCGTCTCCATGCGTGCCGCGGTCCTCTCCTCAGCGCCGCGGGGCCCAGGCACTGTACCCGAGCTTGAGGCCGAGACCCAGCATCGGGAGCGTGCCGTCCGAGAAAACGCCGCGCTCCGTGTGCTCGTCGAAGTCACCCGACAGATTGTCCGCACCCTCGACGAAAGCCATCACGGAAAGTTCCGCGAGCAAGTGTCGATAATTGAAGGCGGCCCCGAGCTCGAACGAGAAATACGGATCGACCCCCGTCGCCGAGCCACCCTTGAGCCGCTCCCCGTCGTTGCTCGTCGCGGCGTCGAGCTCGAGCCGGTGCACCACCGCGCCCGCGCCCAGACCGACCGCGAAGCGCAGCATTTCGCCGCGCGTGAATAGCCGAAGATTCGGACCAAAGCGCAACGAGCTCAGCGCGAAGTCGCGTTCGACGTAACAAGCCTCCTCGTCTTCGCGTTTTTGACAGGCATTCGCGCCCCGGAGGTGCCCGACATCCACGGCTGCCTCGACCGCGATCGGCTCGGACAGGCGATAGCCCGCGCGGAGCCCGAGCGTCGACAGCGAGCGGCCCTCGCTGGCCTGGCTGAGTTGCAGATCGAGCGGCGCGTTGTTCAGGCTGAGCACGCCGAGCGCCACGAGCCCGTAGGGGCCCGTGGGTTCGCGCGGCCGCGGGGGTGCGGCGGGCTTGTCCAGCGCCGTTGGTGGCGTCGCGTCGTCGTCGGTGCGCTCTCCGAGCTTGCCGTCCACGCGCAGCGTCTGGCCGACGCTCACCCGGACCGATTGTTCGTAGGCCTCGTAGCCGGGGCGGTAGATCTGCACCAGGTGCTCGACGTCCGGCGTCACCGGCCCTTTCCAGCTGTGATAGCCGCGTGCTTCGCCGTCGACGGCGATCGCGGCAGCGGGATCGGGGGTGGTGATCTGAAGGAACCCGGAGGTCGGCCGCAAGCTGAGCTGGGCTTGAACCGCCTGTTGTCCCGCTACCCGCACGACTTGCGAGCCCCGCGCGAAGCCCGGCGCCTCGGCGACGATCACGTGCTCGCCGACGTTGAGCTTGACGCCGGTTCTTTGCTCTTCCGCGGAGACCTCGCGGCCGTTGATGCTGACGGTGGCAGAGGCGGGCACGACCTCGAGCCGCAGGGTGCCGACCAGACCTTCGAGCTCGGCGATCGCCTCGCGGACTGCGGCCTGCTCTCGCTCGTCGAGCTCGGTCGGGTGACGCTCGAGGAGAAGACGTAAGGTGTGGGACGCTTCGGCGTAACGAAACAGCGCCTTCTGGCTGAGCGCCACGTTCTGCAGTGAGCCGGGCCCGGGCTTGTCGCGGTAGGCGGCCTCGAACTCCGCCAGCGCTCCCGAGTAATTCGCGTCGCGGTAGAGCTTGATGCCCGTCTGGAAATGGCGCCGCGCCGCGCGGGTCGCGGTGTCCGTCGCTGCCTCGCCGCCGTCTTCCGCGAGCGCGGGTGAGGCGAGGGTGCAGAGCGCGGCGAGGGCCACGGCGATCGCGGCGGTCCTGGCCTGAGTCGCACCCATCGACTATCGCTTATCAGATCACGGACCCTGTGTGCTGAGCTCCAGGCCCGGCGCCACGGAGGGACGGGGACGCTCGCGCTGCGGGGGCGTCGCCGGCCGCTTGGGCTTGCGCGGACCGGGCGTCGTGCTGCTCGAGGGAACGGCAATGGCCGTCGTCGCCGCGGTGGCGACCGGGAGCGCGGAAGAGCTC
>JALYWZ010000442.1 GCA_030852505.1 Myxococcota bacterium
GTACCGACGGCGGTTCCAACGACGGCGAAGCGGGCAGCGGTGGCGAGGGCGGCGCGGTGCCGGTCTGCGACCTGACCCAAGCACCTTCCTCAAAAGCGTGCCTCGTGAGCGACGAGTTCGCTGTCTTCGTTTCACCGCTCGGCACCAACGAGGGCACCGGCGCCAAGAGCGACCCGCTGCTCAGCATCGGCGCGGCGATCGAAGCGGCCGCTCAGCAACAGAAGGTCGTCATCGCCTGCTCCACTGAGAAAGCGGTGTTCACGGCGCCGCTCGAGCTCTCGGGCGATGTCACGGCGCGCGTCTACGGCGGCTTCGACTGCGCCACCTGGACGCAAGGCTCCACGCCCACCCTCGTCGCACCCGCCGAGCGCGGGCCAGCTCTTACCCTCGAGGGTGTCAGTGGCGCGCTGCTGTTCGAAGATTTCGAGTTCCGCTCCAAAGACGCCCTCGACGGAGACGGCGAGAGCAGTATTGCGGCTGTGGTTTCCGAGTCCGAGGGGGTTGTCTTCCGCCGCGTCTTGCTCAGTGCCGGCAAAGGCGGCCAGGGGCGACCGGGCGAAAGCGGCGGCGATGCCGTCACCGAGCCCGCTCCGCGGGGACATGACGCTCAGGGCGTTGATGGAGGGAACGCGCAGCAGGATTGCGGCTGCGCCACGCTGGGAGGACGGGGCGGGGATGCCGTCGGGCGCGTCGACGGTGACCCCGGTCTGCCGGAGCTCGGCGCGGGCATGGGCGGAAAGGGCGGCGAGGTATGCGAAAATGGCAAACCCGGCGCGGCGGCCCCGGCCACACCCGGCGCTCTGGGCGCAAAGACGCATGGCACGTTGGAGGGCGCGGTTTGGACGCCTAGCCCGGGACAGGACGGCGAGACTGGTAAGGCGGGACAAGGCGGCGGGGGCGGCGGCGGCCAGGACAAGTCCAAGGGCGGTGCTGGCGGCGGCGGTGGCTGCGGCGGCTGCGGTGGCCAGGGCGGAAAAGGCGGCGGCGGCGGCGGCGCCAGCATCGGGCTCTTGCTGCTCGATTCCTCAGTCACTTTCGAGGACTCGCTCGTGGTTTCTTCCGACGCAGGCGATGGTGGTGACGGCGGCAGTCCTCAGCCTGGACAGACAGGGGGAAACGGTGGCCTACCTTCGAGCGGCGGTTGCCTAGGTGGGCTCGGTGGCGCCGGTGCCCCAGGCGGCGCAGGCGGCGGCGGCGCCGGCGGCCTCAGCGTGGGAATCTTTTTCCAAGGCACCGCCCCGAGCCTCGACGGCGTCAGCATCTCGACAGGAATGCGCGGCTCGGGAGGCACCGGTTCTCAAGCGGCTTCTACCGACGACGACGGTCTCGACGGGGACAACCCGGAGACGCTCGATGCCGATGCGTGAGCATGATCCGACCCCGCAGATTCGTTCTACTCTATGCGGCTCCCTCCAGCACGCACCCGCGTGCCTCAGCGAGTCTAGCTGATACGTCCACGAACGCCGCGCGGCAGCTCGCTCCGACGCGCTGGAAACGTTGCTATTGACGTTCCCTCACGATCGACGCAACCAGCACCGGCCGATGTTCGATGAGGGGGGGGCAGAGCTAATGCAGGGACATCCTGGGAAACTATTGCGTGTTGTGATGATTCAACCCCTCCGCGTCGATTCTCTTTCTCGAACACTCGCGGGGGCCGCGCTGTTCTGCGCCGCGCTCGTCGCGTGCAAAGAGACGGACTGCCTCGAGCTGAAGACGTGCGTCACGATCCCCCAATCCACCGGCGGCACGAGCCAAACTGCGGGCGTCGCGGCGGGCGCCCCATCCGTGGGCGGCGGTGGTCAGGGCGGCTCTGAAACCATCGCTGATCCCGGCGACGCGGGAAGCGGAGGTGAGGTCGCGAATGACGACGGCGAGTGCTCGAGCGAGGGAGAGCGTGTTTGCGCAGATGATGCCGCAGCGTCGATCCTGGAGTGCGTGAGCGGGTTCTGGGTTGCCGCGGAGAGCTGCGCGGACGGCACTCTCTGCAATCCAACGGATGCAAGCTGTGCGGCGATCGTCCCGGGCTGCGAGCGGCTCGAGCCTGGCGCTGCCTACTGTGACGGCAACGAGCGCGTGGTCTGCGGCGCCGATCCGTTCACGGCGGAGCGGCAGGCCTGCGAAGGGCGCTGCGTTTCCGGTGCTTGCGTGGGCATGGCGTGCGGAAACGGCGCGCTCGATGGCGACGAGGAGTGCGACGACGGCAACGAGAACGACTACGACGACTGTACCTCGCTCTGCGAGGCGCCGATCTGCGGCGACGGCTTGAAACGGCTCGGCGAAGAAGAGTGCGACGACGGCAACGACGACGAGCACGATGACTGCACGAACGACTGCAAGCGGGCTGTCTGTGGCGATGGCCTCGTCCAGGAGGGCTTCGAAGAGTGCGACGACGGCAACGACGAAGAACACGACGAATGCCTGAGCTCGTGCAAGTCCGCTAGCTGCGGCGACTCGGTCGTGCAGGATTCGGTAGAAGAGTGCGACGACGGCAACGACGACGACGGGGATCTCTGCACCACGAGCTGCCGAAGGGCGATTTGTGGCGACAGGCTGGTTCAAAGAGACGTCGAAGAGTGCGACGACGGCAACGAGAACGACGGCGACGGTTGCGGCGCGCGGTGTGAGGCGCAGCCCCTACAGCTCGCGCTCGGCAAAGGGCACACGTGTGCATTGCTCGGCGACGGGCGAGTCAAATGCTGGGGCAGCAACCTGTACGGCCAAGTGGGGAATTTGCCCGACACGTTGATCGGGGACGAGAAGGACGAGATGGGGCCCACCCTCCGCGCGGTGTTCGAGCACGCGAGCGGAGTCGCGACGGGCGCTCGTCACACCTGCGCGATTCAGGAGGGCTCGGTGTCTTGCTGGGGCGACAACTCCGAATATCAACTAGGACCCGACTCGACCGACGTGCTCATGAGCAAGGTGCCACGAGTCGTGGACGTGGGGGGCGTTGCTACGCAAGTGTGCGCGGCCGGAACGACCTCGGCCGTTCTGATGGAGAATGGCGAAGTAAAGGTATGGGGCTCGAGCACCGCAAATCCCGACGGCGGTCTTCTATTGGTCGAGTTTCCCGATGACCGCCTGCACACTCGCCCCCTCGCCATCAGTTGCGGCGATGCAATGGTCTGCGCGCGATACAAGTACGAGCTCCAATGTTGGGGGACTTACGCGGACCATCAACCAGGGCTGCGCGAGGCTACATTCTATTGGGACAATCCACGGATCCTGGACTTGTCCGTGGGTGCAGAGCACGCGTGCGCCACATTCGATGAGGGAAAGCTGGTGTGTTTCGGTTGGAGCAGCTCTCAAGGCGCTCTGCTCCAGGATCCTCCCACCTCCTTCTCCTGGACCTCGCCAGTCGTGAGCCCCGTACTATCCAATGCCGGAGGCAACGCGCTCCTCGTCGGTGCCGGGGGCGACGTGACGTGTCTGTTGTTCGACGACAACTCGCTCAAGTGTTGGGGACAGGACGTCGAGGGATCTCTCGGGGCCAACCGCGGTGGCGAAGTGCTCGGTGACGAGCCGAGCGAGTTGGGTACGGGTGTGTCGGTGATCGAGGTCGGCACAGGGCTGATCGCTCTGTCCGTGATCACGAGCGGTGATCATACCTGCGCGCTGTTTTCGAACGGGCGCTTCAAGTGTTGGGGCAGCAACGGGCACGGTGAGCTCGGCATCGGTTCCACCGAGTCGCAAGGCGACGACGTGGGTGAGATGGGCGAGGCGCTCCCGTTCGTCGAGATAAACTGAAGAAAAGCGGTTCAAAATCCGCTGAGACTTCAGTTCCGTCGGCGGGTGATTTTTTCTCCGCCTCGCGTGAAGTCTTCGATAATGGGCGCGCTTAGCCATGTCCAAACGATCCTTCGAGGTCCTCGCCGCCGGGGCCGCAGTCGCGTCACTGTTTGCTGCGTGCTCCGACACCGCGTACTACGCGCTTTGCGATGAGCCCTGCGCGGCTGCGGGTGCCGCGGGAGCCAGCGAACCAGGGAACAGCTCCGGAAAAGCCAGCAGCGGAGGAAGTGCGTCGGGTGGCGGAGGAGGAACCAGCGCCGCCGGCTCCGGCGCGCCGAATGCGGGCGCACCGCCGGACAGCGACGGCGGCTCCGCAGGAGAGACCGCGGGCGGTAACGCCGGCTCGGCCGAGAAAGAGGGCGGCAGTGCCGGAGAGGGCGGCGCACCAACGCCGCCGTGCGACCTTTCGGCGTCACCGATCGACAAACCGTGTCTCGTGAGCGACGCCTTCGCCGTATTCGCGAAGGGCAGCACGGGACCCGACGGGGGAGACGGCTCGATCAACGATCCGTTCAGCTCCCTCTCCGAAGCGATCCGTGTCGCGGACGAGCAGTCGAAGCCACTGGTCATCGCATGCGTCAGCACATTTCGCGAGCAAATCGCGATCACGAGGCGCAGCGGCGCGACGCTGCGTATCGTCGGAGGCTTCAACTGCTCCGCCGGCACGGCAGAGTATTTCGATGCGCCTTCGACGCTCGAGGCGGCGTCGGGTCCGAGCTTGCAGATCACCGAATCCAGCGATATCGAGCTCTCGGATTTCGATGTTCGCGCGCGCGACGCCCAATCACCGGGCGAGAGCAGCATCGCCGCAATCATCGCGCGCTCCGAACGGATCCGGCTGACCCGAGTCCAGCTCCGCGCCGGCAAAGGGCGGGATGGCGCAAGCGGCGAGCTCTCACCCGAAAGGATTGCCGAAGCGCCAACCGGCAATCCGGGCCAAGGCTCGAGCGGCGGCGCACTGCAGAATCTCTGCACCTGCTCCGATTCAATCGGCGGGCGCGGCGGCGACATCGAGGCGACCTCCACCCGAGATGGCGGCAATGGCTTGCCGGCACTCGGAGGAGGCAAGGGCGGCGCTGGTGGCGCCAGCTGTCAGAAGGGCGAGGGGGGTAAGGCTCCCGACTCTGGCGAGAATGGACCCGGCGGAGTTCTGGGCGAGCTGGATGCGACGAGCTGGCTCCCGGCGGCGGGTGGTCGCGGCGGCGACGGCGCTATCGGACAGGGCGGCGGGGGTGGCGG
>JALYWZ010000443.1 GCA_030852505.1 Myxococcota bacterium
CCCCTGCTGAACGCGGGGCGAGCCGTTCGAGCTCTGTCGCGATCTGAAGGGAGGCCATGCTACGCGCGCAATCGCGGAGTCCGAGCGCAGACCATCCTACATTTCCCCTGCTCAGCGCGACAAAACTCGCGATCGTTTCGGGTCGCAAGTTTTGACCCCGCGTTCAGCAGGGGGCTATCCTGGTTCTTCAGTACCCCGATGGCCGAATTCACCTGGGAAGCTCGCGCGCGCACGGGTGAAGTGCGGAAGGGGATCATGGAGGCGGACACCGAAGACGCGGTGAACCAGCGCCTCCGGCAGCAGCAGCTCAACCCGGTCAAGGTCGCGCGCCGGCGCAGCTTCGGCGCCTTCAAGATCGGCACGGGCGTCGGCACCAAGGACCTCGTCACCTTCACGCGGCTGTTCGCGACGATGATCGACGCGGGCCTGCCGCTGGTGCAGTGCCTCGAGATCCTGAGCAGCCAGCAGAGCAACAAGCATTTTGCGGCAGTGCTCAAGGACATCAAGGCCTCGGTCGAAGGCGGCTCTTCGTTCAGCGAGGCGCTCCGCCGCCACCCCCGCATCTTCGACGAGCTGTTCGTCAACCTGGTCCAGGCGGGCGAGGTCGGCGGCATCCTCGACAGCATCCTGAATCGCCTCTCGATTTACCTCGAGAAGCGCCAGAAGCTGATACGCCAGGTGCGCGGTGCGCTGGTCTACCCGTCGATCGTGATCGTGATCGCCGCCGGCGTGATGACGGTGCTGCTCACCTTCGTGATCCCGGCCTTCGAGGGCATGTTCAAGGATTTCGGCGGCGGCAAGGCCTCGCTGCCGAAGCTCACGCAGATCATCGTCGACCTGTCGCACGCGTTCGTGACCTTCTTGCCGATCGGCATCGGCTTGTTGATCGCCGCGAGCGTCGGCTTCGTCTACTCGTACCGCACCGTCCGCGGGAAGCAGATTTACCACAGCCTGTTGTTGCGCCTGCCGATCGTCGGCAGCGTGCTGCGCAAGATCGCGGTGGCCCGCTTCACGCGCACGCTCGGCACGCTGCTCCAGTCCGGCGTGCCGATCCTCGACGCCCTGGAGATCTGCGCGAAGACCTCGGGCAACGTGGTGATCGAGGGCGGGATCATGAACGTGCGCCAGGCGATCAGCGAGGGCAAGAACATGGCCGAGCCGCTGACGGAGACGCAGATCTTCCCCGACATGGTCGTGCAGATGATCGCCGTCGGCGAGCAGACCGGCGCGCTCGATCAGATGCTGAACAAGATCGCCGACTTCTACGAAGAAGAGACCGACGTCGCCGTGGCCGCGATGACCTCCGCGCTCGAGCCGATCCTGATGGTCGGCGTGGGCGGCATGGTCGGCGTCGTGCTGGTCGCCATGTACCTCCCGGTCTTCTCGCTGGCTGGCAACATCAAGGCGGACTGACGCCGCGCAGGCGCTGCGCGTGAGCCGTGGCTTATGGTCACCCGCATCAAGCTCGGTCTTCCCGAAATCGTCGGAGCTGGGCCGCTCCCGCGGCGTCTGGCCTGGCTCACCGCGCTGCGGCTCGCGTTCGCGGTGCTCGCGCTCGGGCTGGTCAGCCTGTTTTACCTGCGCACGGGCTACGAGCTCGAGTCCTTCACGCTGCGGCTCACGCTCGCGACGCTCGCCGGCGCCTTCGTGCTGGCCACGGTCTACGCGCTGGTGCTGCGCAGCGGTCGCTTCCTCGAGCGCCTGGCGGACGCGCAGTTGGTGTTCGATCAGGCGACCTGGTCGCTGGTCGTCTACGTGACCGGCGGTGCCACGAGCGGCGCGACGTCGTTCTACGGTCTGACCTGCCTGGTCGGGGCGAGCCTCACGGGGCTGCGCGGAGCCTCGATCGCGGCCGTGGCGGGGGGCCTTTTTTACGGCAGCCTGGTCACGAGCCTCGCGCGCGGCTGGATCCATCCGCCACCCGATCAGCCCGTCAACATCTACGTGCTCTCCGCCGACGAGCTGTCGTTCTACATGACGGTGAACGTGCTCGTGCTGGTGGTCGTGGCGGTGCTCGCGGGAACGCTCGCCGACCGCCTGCGCTGGACGGGCGGGGAGCTCGTGCTCGCCACCGAGCGCGCCGACCAGGCGGAGCGGATGGCCGCGCTCGGGCGTCTCGCCGCGGGGCTCGCGCACGAGATCCGAAATCCGCTCGGCTCGATCGCCGGCTCGATCCAGCTGTTGCGACAGGCGTCGGTGCTCTCGGAGGAGGATCGGCGGCTCTGCGACATCATCCAGCGCGAGGCGAGCCGCTTGAACGATCTGGTGACGGACATGGTCGACCTCACCAAGCCGCGCAAACCGCTGCTCCTGCCGGTCGATGTCGCCGTGCTCGCACGCGAGGTGGTGGAGCTCGCGTCGGGTAGCGGGCGAGCGGTCTCGGACGTGAACATCGCTTACGACGGCCTGGCTTCGGCCGTGATCCGTGCGGACGGCGCGCAGCTCCGCCAGCTGGTTTGGAACCTCGTGCGCAACGGTGTGCAGGCGAGCAACGCCGGCGACGTGGTGCGCGTGCGCGTGGCTTCGGACGCGCTCGGCAATGTCGAGCTCAGCGTCGCGGACACGGGCATCGGCATCGACGACGCGGCAAAGGAGCGCCTGTTCGACGCCTTCTTCACCACACGCTCGCAGGGCACCGGCGTCGGCCTCGCTGTCGTCAAGCGCATCGCCGACGAGCACGGCTTCCCGATCCGCGCCGAAAGCGCCGAGGGTCGCGGCGCCGTGTTCCGGGTGAGCCTGGGGCGGGCGGAGACGAAAGGCGCCGGGTAGGCGTGACCCAAGGTTCACCCTGAGCCGGCCAGCGGTTCGGAAAATCACCCATAATCCTGGAGAATCTGGATGAATTCGCGCTTCCGGTCCGATTTAGGAACGCCTGGCCCGAGGCTTGCGTAGTACCGAATGCGGCCGCAAATGATGGCCGAGCTCAGGTACGTCGAGGTTCTCATGAAGTCAGTCAAGCTGCTCCGCTCCGTCGCTCTGGTCGCGTTGCTCTCGTTCGCCGCGCCGTCCGCTTTCGCCGCCAACGGCGAGGGCTTCGTGAAGGAGAAGCAGACCGAGCTCGTCTCCCTCGTGAAGAAGGCGAAGGGCCCCGCCGACGACAAGAAGGTGGAGGCCGCCTTCGACGAGGTGCTGGACTACGACACCCTGGCCAAGGAATCGCTGCGTGATTTCTGGGCCGAGCGCACTCCCGAAGAGCGCGTGGAATTCCAGGGCATCCTCACCAAGCTGGTGCGCGCGGCGTACCGCAAGAGCTTGAAGCGCATCGTCGGTTACGAGGTCGAGTACAAGGGCGCCACGAAGCAAGACGCCGGCGAGCTGGTTCGCACCGTCGCCAAGAAGAAGGGCGATGCCCGCGAGGAGCCGCTGTCCATCGACTACGTCGTGAGCGACGCCAGCGGCAAGAACAAGATCGTGGACATCGTGACCGAAGGCTCGAGCCTGGTCGTGAACTACCGAAATCAGTTCCGGCGTATCATCAAGAAGCAAGGCTTCCCGGAGCTGATCAAGCGCATGAAGACCAAGCTCGAAAAGGGCGACGTGAACTGAGCCGTCCCCGTCTTCCTCGCTTGGCGCTATGATCCGCGCCGCGCCCCCGGCGCGGAACGGAGTACAGCATGAGCGACAAGCAAGTCATTGCCGTGGTCGGCGCCACGGGCGCGCAGGGCGGCGGTCTGGTGCGAGCGATCGCGGCCGACAAGAGCGGGCGCTACGTGGCGCGTGCCATCACGCGCGACAAGAGCTCCGACAAGGCCAAGGCGCTGGCAGCGCTCGGCGCCGAGGTCGTGTCGGCCGACGTCGACGACGAGGCCAGCGTGCGGCGCGCGTTCGAAGGCTGCTACGGGGCGTACTGCGTGACGTTCTTCTGGGCGCACTTCTCGGCCGACAAGGAGATCGCCGAGGCGGGCGCCATGGCGCGCGCCGCGAAAGCCGCGGGCGTAAAACACGTGATCTGGTCGACGCTCGAAGACACGCGGCGTTTCGTGCCGCTGTCCGACAATCGGATGCCGACGCTTCACGGCAAGTACAAGGTGCCGCACTACGACGGCAAGGGCGAAGCCAACCAGATGTTCGTCGACGTCGGCGTGCCGACCTACTTCGGGGTCGGGCCGAAGAAGGGGCCGGACGGCGTGCTCACGCTCACCTTACCGATGGGCGACAAGAAGCTTCCCGGCATCGCCGCCGAGGACATCGGCAAGTGCGCGTTCGGCGTGTTCAAGCGCCCGGAGCTGATCGACAAGTCGGTGTGGGTCGCCGGTGATCACGTGACCGGCGCGGACATGGCGAAGCAGCTCGGAGACGCGCTCGGCAAGGAGATCCGCTACTTCTCGCCGCCATTCGAGGTCTATCGCGGCTTCGGTTTCCCGGGTGCCGACGACCTCGGCAACATGTTCCAGTTCAAGCACGACTTCAACGAGTACTACGTGGGCGCTCGCGACCTGTCGTTCGCCCGCGCGTTGAACCCGGAGCTTCAGGATTACAAGACCTGGGTTGCCGCCAACAAGCACAAGATCCCCCTCGAATGACGGTGCGTGAAGCCAGCGGCGCGCTGCGCGAAGCGGGTGTGCAGACGATCGTCAGCGGCCGCGAGCGGGACCTCGGCGGCTTTTCGGTGCGGCGCATCTTGCCCGCGCCGGGCCGCCGCATGGTCGGGCCGTTCATCTTCTACGACCACTTCGGTCCGATCACGTTCGGCCCGGGGCAGGGGATGGACGTCCGCCCGCACCCGCACATCGCGCTCGCCACGATCAGCTATTTGTTCGACGGCGAGATTCTGCACCGCGACAGCCTCGGTTTTCATCAGCCGATCCGCCCCGGGGACGTGAACTGGATGACCGCGGGCCGCGGCATCGCCCACTCCGAACGCACGAGCTCCGAGCTGCGCGCGAGCGGCAGCCGCCTGCACGGCGTTCAGAGCTGGGTGGCGCTCCCGAAGGACCAGGAGGAGTGCGCGCCGTCGTTCGAGCACCACCCGGCCGCGACGCTGCCCGCGTTCCGTGACGGCCAGGCGGAGCTGCGGCTGAT
>JALYWZ010000063.1 GCA_030852505.1 Myxococcota bacterium
GCGCAGGCGCCGTGTCCGTGAGGGCCACGCCGCGGGGCAGACCCGCGAAAGCGCGCTCGGCCGCTGCCTCGATCGCTCTCGGGGAGACGGCGCCGGTGACGGTCACGAACAGCCCCGCGCCCACGTAGTGAGCCGCGTGAACGCGGCGAAGCGCCGGAACGTCGAAGCGCTCGAGCGCGTCTACCGTGCCCGTGATCGGCCGCCCGAGGCCGTGGTCCGGGAAGGCGCCTTCCACGACCAGGTCGTCCGGATCGACGAGCTGACCGCGGTCGTTCGACGATTCGAGGATCTCCTCGCGGACGATGCCGCGCTCGACCTCGATGTCTCCGAACAGCGGCGAACGGCAGACCTCGCCGAGCAGCGAGAGCACGGCGCCGATCGTCTCCGGCGGCCCGCTCGCCGACAGCACCGTGTGGTCCGCGTAGGTCGCGGCCGAGAGCTCGCTGCCGAGCTCCTCGAACGCCAGCGCTTGAGCGTGCGCCGTCGGATGCGCGGGGATCCCGCGGTGCAGCATGTGCTCGAGAAAATGCGAGATGCCGCCGAGCTCCACCGGCTCGTAACGCGGCCCGCTCTTCACGTGCAACGCCACTGCTGCGCGGTGCACGGCTGGCAGCGGCGCCACCGCGAGACGTACCCCCGAGCCGAGCTCGCTCTCGAACAGCTCGAGCGCGGGAAGCTCCGTCACTGCACGGGCTCGGTCTTCTCTTTGACTTCTTGCCCGAAGCTCGAATCGACGACCAGCTTCACTCCGGCGGCCTTGCGCAAGCCCGCCACGTAGCGGTTCAGCGCGTCCTCTTCCTTGGCTTCCTGGAGCTCGGAGCGCTTCTCGAGCTTGTTGGTCTTGAGCTCGTCGGCGGTCGACAGCTCTTTCAGCTGGATCACCACCCAACCCAGGTTGGTCTCGATCGGGCTCTCGTAGAGCGCGTCGGGCTTGTCGAGCTCGAGCGCCTTGATCGCGATCGACTCCTTGGCCTCGAGATCCGGCAAGGGGTTCTGGCTGCGGTTGAAGGACGCGGAGACCTCGAACTTCGGACGGTCGGTGGCGAGCAACAGCGCGCTCGCCGCCGCGTCTTCGGCCGGCTTGGCGGCGCCAGGGACCGGCTTCGGAGCTCCGGGGCGGGACGCGACGAGCTCGTCGGTCATCACGCGCACGACGTCTTCCAGTTTTTCGCCGGCCTTCACCTGGGCGATGACCTTCTCGGCGAAGCGCTTGGCGGCTTCGTCCGACGCGAAGCGCGCGTAGAGCTCGCGCGCGGTCTGGCGGCGCCCGAGCGTTTCGAGGTTCGCGGCGTCGACCTTTCCGAGCAGCTCGACGACGTGGTAGCCGCGCGGCGTCTCGATCACGTTCGAGAGCTGGTGCGGTTTCAGGCCCTCGACGGCCTTCAGCAGCTCGTCCGCGCCGATGCCGTAGCTCTTGGACAGGCAGCCGACGACACCGCCGTAGACCGCGGAGTCGCTGATGCTGACGTCGCGCGCGACCTTCGACAGGTCTTCACCCTTCACGACGCGCTCGCGGGCTGCCTCGGCCTTTTCCTTGTACGGGTCTTTCTCGTCGTCGACCTGAACCTCGGGCAAGGCGGTGACGATCTCGCGGATCAGCGGGCAACCCTCGGCCCACTCCTTCTTCTCCTCGGCCCACGCCGATTCGACCTGGTCCTTGTGCTCGAAGGCCCAGCGGTCGATGGCCGCGTCCGAGTGGTCGAGCGCGTACTTCGCGAAGAAGCTGCGGCTGATCTGCGCGCTGCGGATCACGCCGCGCTGAGCCAGGTACTCGACCTCGGCTTCGCTGACCCGGACCCGAGATTTGACGAGGCGGCGCATGCGGGCGGCGAGCAGCTCGCGCTCCTGCATCTCCCGGAACTCTTTGGGGCCGCGGTTCGTGAGGTTCCGGAGCTCCTTCTCGTAGACCTTGTAGTCGAAGCTTTGGCCGGAGCTGCGGCGGACGCGGATGCCGCGCAGACCGCGATCGGCGCCGGGCGCGCACCAGCGCTCTTCGAACGGGCAGAGGCCGAGCGTGCGGCTCAGGCTCTCGAGATCCGCGACCGGCACCGAGACGTGCGCGCGACCTGCCTCGAGCTCCTTGGTCAGGTCCTCGTCGCTCACGCCGAGGTGCAGCTTGCGCGCTTGCTCCACGAGCAGCTCGCGCTCTACCAGGCCGTCGAGCGCCTTCTGGCGGAGCTCGAGGCGCTTCACGTCTTTGGGGTCGATACCGCGCGGCGCCAGCAGGCCGAACGCCGCCGCGTACTCCTTGCCGTTGACGCAGTAGCCCTCGTAACGGACCGCGCAGGCCTCGTTCAAGTTGCCGGTCGAGGCACGGCTGCCGGAGCGAAACTCCAGCAAGAAAACCAGAATGATGACGCCCACGATGGCAGCCACCACGAACTGGCCGGCTCCGCCCGATCTGAACATTCGCAGCATGGCGAGGGCGCGCGGCATACCACGCTACCCCAGGCGGATCCAATCACCGGAAACCGAGCTCCCGGCCCGCTCGACCGGATCCGGCCTCGCCCACGCCCCGAAAATTGGGAAACCGGCCGCAAATCGCCGGCTTTTCGACGACCTTCCGGGAGCGTTCGCGGCTCTACTGGCCGCCGGCGTTGCGTTCGATCTTGAGCACGCGGCGGAGCTCGAGCTCGAGCTCGTCCACGTCGAAGACGGGGCGCTCGAGCCAGACCTCGTACCAGGTGTCCAGCGTTCGGGTCGCGTCACCCGGATCGTGGATCGGGACCACCCGCGTGCGCACCTCGTGATAGCCGCTGGCTGCTTCTCCGAGCTTCCGCGCGCGCGCGAACAGCTCTTCGGCGCGCTCGCCCGGGAACTGCAGAGCCTCGGCACGCAGGACCAGCCGCACCGCGAGCGCCGGAGCGATCTTGGCGGCGACGCCGCTGTCCATGAGTAAATTGTCACGGACGCGATCGGCGAGAATCACTTCGTCGTCCGTGGTCCGGTAGATCTCGAAGCCACGGGACGACAGGGTACGCTTCAGTTCGATCGAAGAGGGGTCAGGCAAAGTTCCAAAGAAAATCGTAGCCAGCGGGAGGCACGAGCGTCAAGTCGGCGACCCCCTCGTCACTCTTCACGTTTGCGCGTTTGCGCGCGGCCGCGCTCATCGCATTTCGTTGCTGAAGGCGACGTTGCAGATCTGAAAGATCCTACGAGACATCATCCTGAGCTCGCGAGCTTGCGGGTTCGCGGGCGGCTCAGAGGCGGTTCCACGCGCCCTCATGGCAGGGGCGGCACGGCGGAACACGCGGGGGCTTCCCGAGTGACCCCCCAAGAAACCGCGGGATTCGTCGCCCGGTTTGGTGAGGTCGGGGCGAGTGGGTATCCTGGTAGGATGCCACCGTCGGAGCCACCCGCGCGGGCGCAGAGGCGTACCAGCGGCGCGCGTGTCGAGGCCACGGAGCGGATCACGATCCGCGGGCCGGGGTTCGAGGCGCACGGCTGGACCTTGAACGTCGGGCGCGGTGGCGTGCGGGTGGTGCTCGAGGAGCGTGTCGAGGAATCCCGGGAGTACGAGCTCTTTTTCGGAGACGACGCGACGGGGCGGCGCGTGCAGGTGGCATGGTCGAACGACCAGGCCGACGGCCAGATCGCAGGTTTGAAGTACCTGGACGTGGACGCGCCTCCGGATCCGGAAGGGCGCCTTTCTTCGATCCCCCCGCTGCAGCCCGAAGCCGCCTCTGTTAAACGCGGCGGATGAGCCGGCTCGAGGAGCTGTTCGGTCCGAACGGGCCGCTCGCGCGCGCGCTCGGCCGCTACGAACGGCGGGAAGGGCAGATCGCAATGGCCGAGGCCGTGGCGCGCGCTCTCTCGGAAGATCGCACGCTGCTGTGCGAGGCCGGCACGGGCACCGGCAAGACGCTCGCCTATCTGGTCCCGGCGCTGCTGTCGGGCCGCAAGGTCGTCGTGTCGACGGCCACGCGCGCTCTCCAGGAGCAGATCTATTTCAAGGACCTGCCGGTCGTAGCGCAAGCACTGGGGCGACAGCCGCGGGTCGCGCTGATGAAGGGCGTCGGCAACTACCTGTGCCGCCGGCGCTACGCCGATTTCACGAAGAGCGGCGAGAGCTTGCGGCCGCAATACGCGGGCCGGCTCAGCTGGTTGCAATCCTTCGTGGAAGAATCGGAGTCGGGTGATCTGGCCGAGCTCGTGAGCTTGGCCGACGACGACCCGCTGCGCCCGGAGGTGAGCTCCTCGAGCGACACGCGCGTGGGCGCGCAGTGCCCGTATTACGACGAATGCTTCGTGACGCGCATGAAGCGCGAAGCGGAAGCGGCCGAGCTGGTGATCGTCAACCATCACCTGTTCTTCGCCGACCTCTCGTTGCGCGGCGCCCACCCGGCTCGTGTGCTGCCCGACTACGAAGCGGTGGTCTTCGACGAGGCGCACCAGATCGAGGACGTCGCCACCGAGTTCTTCAGCGTGCGCGCCTCGAGCGTGCGCGTCGCGCGGCTGCTCGGCGACGTGGAGCGGACGCTGCGCGGCGGCGAAGGGCCGCTCTTCAGCCCGGCCAGCACGCTGACGATGGTGACGCTGGCGGTGAAATCGAGCGAACGTTTCTTCGCGTCGCTGTCGCGGCTGTCGGACGTCGACGGGCGCGTCGCGCTGGAACCCGACGCGTTCGCGGGCGACGTCGAACAAGCCTTGTTCGGCCTCGACAACGCGCTGGAGGGCGTGACCGCCCTGCTCGCGAGCTTGCGCGGGCGGCTCGCCGACTCACGCGAGCGCTCGGACCGGGCACGCGCCGAAGGGCTGGGCGTTCTGGAGCGGCGCACCGAACAGCTGCGAGAGAACCTGACGACGATCGCCTCGGGCGGCAGCGGACGGGTGGTCTGGCTCGAGCGCAACCAGGGCCGGCTGATCCTGAGCTCTTCGCCCGTCGATCTGTCGTTCATCCTTCAGGAGCGCGTGTTCGAGCGGCTGTCGGCCGTGGTCTTGACCAGCGCGACGCTGGCGACCGGCGAGCACCGGGAGCTCGGCACGCCGAGCTTCGACTACGTTCGCACGCGGCTCGGGCTCACCGACTCGCGAAAACCGGTCGAAGAGCTGTCGGTGCGCTCGCCGTTCGACTTCGCGCGCCAGGCCCTGCTCTACACGCCGCGAGACCTCCCCGCGCCCGGAACCAACCTGTTCTGGGATCGGGCCTGCGAGCGGATCGCGGAGCTCATCCAGATCACGGGCGGCGGATCGTTCGTGCTCACGACCAGCCTGCGCGCGATGCGCGAGTTGCACCGGAGGCTCGGCCCGCTGCTCCCCGACAAGCGGCTGATGGTGCAGGGGCAAGCCCCGAAGGCCGCGCTAGTCCGGCAATTTCGCGAGGAACAGAACGCCGTGCTGACCGCCACGATGGGCTTCTGGGAAGGCGTGGACGTCCCGGGCCGCGCGCTGCGCCTCGTGGTGCTCGAGAAGATCCCATTCGCCGTGCCCACCGACCCGATCATCCTGGCGCGCTCGCGCTCGCTCGAGGAAGCAGGCAAGAACCCGTTCGTCGAGCTCTCGGTGCCGCAGGCCGCGCTGTCGCTGAAGCAAGGCTTCGGGCGCTTGATCCGCAGCGAGAGCGACGTCGGGATCGTGGCGTTGCTCGACGAGCGCTTACACCGCAAGGGTTACGGCCGGCGCTTACTGTCGGCGCTCCCGCCCGCGTCGCGCACCAGCGAGCTCGAAGACGTGCGGCGGTTCTGGGCCGAACGCGGCGAAAGCAACGCGCCGGTCGAAGCCGAAGCCTGACGACCGGCGCGTTCGCGCGAACGGCTCAGCCCTTCTTGCCGAGCTTCTTGGCTTTGGCGGGCGCCTTGGCCGGAGCCTTGGCGATCTTCGCGGCTGCCTTGACGGGCGCCTTCGCGGCGGTCTTCACCGCGGCCTTGGCCGGTGCCTTGGCCTTCGCGGGCCCCTTGGCCTTGGCCTTGGTCTTCGCCGGACCTTTGGCCTTGACGGGAGCTTTGGCTTTCGCCGGACCTTTCGCTGTCTCGCTCACTTTGGCTGGTGCTTTCTTGACGGAGGCCTTGGTCTTGGCTGCCTTCGCGGGCGCCTTGGCTGCCTTCGCCGGCGCGACTTTCGCGGCCTTCGCCGGAGCCTTCACCGGAGCCTTCGCGGCCTTCGACGGTGCAGCCTTCACCGGAGCTTTCGCGGCCTTCGACGGTGCAGCCTTCACCGGAGCTTTCGCGGCCTTCGGTGCAGCCTTCACCGGAGCTTTCGCGGCCTTCGACGGTGCAGCCTTGGCTGTCTTCGCGGGTGCCGCCTTGGCTGCGGCCTTCGCCGGCAGCTTCGCAGCTTTCACCGGCGCCTTCGCGGCCTTCGCGGGTGCCACCTTTGCTGCCTTCGCGGGTGCCTTCGCTGCCTTCGCAGGAGGCTTGGGGTTTGCGGGCGCCTTCGGTGCAGCCTTCGGCTTGTCCTTGCTCGGCTTCACCTTCTCGACGATTGCCGGAATCACCTTGTCGACGATGGTGTCCTTCAACTTGTCGAGCGCGGACTTGCCGCGCGCCGCGGGCTTGGCGGGCGCGGACTTTTCCTTCGCCTTGCCCCGCGGCGCCGGTTTCGCGTCTTCGTCGTCTTCGTCGTCTTCGAGCGAGGCGGGGGCTTCGGCTTTGGCCGAGCGCTTGCTGCCGCTGGGTTTGGCTTTTACCGGGGGTTTCGGGGCTTCCGCGACGTCCTCGTCCTCGTCGTCCTCGTCCTCGTCGTCCTCCTCGTCGTCGAGATCGTCGTCGAGATCGTCGTCCTCGTCTTCGTCGTCTTCCGGCTCTTCCTCGACTGCGGCCTTGGCCTTCTTGCGCGAGCCGGCAGCGGGCAACGTCGGGCGCTCGATGGTGGTCTCTTCGTCCTCGTCGTCGCCGTCGGCGCGACCGATCGCCCCGTCGCGGCGTCGCTCCAACGTCTCCTCGATCGCGTCGTCGAGATCGCCGAACTCGAACGGCTTGTCGACGTGCGCGTCGGCGCCGTAGAGCGGCGACGTCATCTCGTTCAAGTTCTCGCCGATGCCGGTGAGCATCACCACGCCCGTGTGCGCGAGCGAGACCGCCTCGCGGATCTTGCGGCACACTTCCCAGCCGCTCATGCCGGGCATCATCACGTCGAGCACGACGAGATCCGGCAGATTTTCGTGTGCGAGCTGCCAGGCCTGATCTCCATCGCTCGCCTCGAGCACGTCGTAGCCCTTGGCGCGCAGATGGCTCGCCACCATCGCCACCGTGCTCGGCTCGTCATCCGCAACCAGCACTACGATCTTGCCTTCGTCCGTCGAACCGTTCGTCATGCTCGCCTCTTTTATTTGCCGCGTAACGACCGCCATTCGAGCGTAGCGGCCGAGCCACGGCAAGGGCTTTGCTCGGGTTTTGAGCGCATTCCAAATCTGCGCTGTGCGGGGGTGGCCACCCGGTGCTTAACTTCGTCGATGGCCGCCCGCGCGAGCCAGCGACACTTTCGTCTGTCCCACCTTTCTCGCGGGTGGGAGCCAATGACCGAGATGAGCCAGCGGTCGACGGGTGGTCATGTCCACGGATAAGCGCCTGGCCGCGATGCGCCGCGCGGCGAATCGCGCCGGGCGCCGGCTCAGATACCGGGCCCTGCTCGATCGGGTTCGACTTCTGTTGCCTCTTCCAATCGGCTTCGCCGCGCTGGCTCTGGCCGCGATCAAGCTCGCCCGCCTGGGCGCCGACAGCCAAACACCGCTGATCTACGCGACCGCCGCGCTCGGCGTGCTGGTCCTCGCTGCCTGCGCCGCCGCCTGGTTCAGGTCTCCGCCGCGCTGGGCCGGGGCGCTGCTCCTCGACCGCCACCACCAGCTCGATGGCCGTTTGGCCACGGCGCTCGAGCTCGCCGAAGACAAGGAGCCGAGCACCCTCGCCGGCCTGGCGATCGAAGACGGCATCGCCCGCGCGGGAAAGCTCGATCCGCGCCGCGCTGTGCCCGTCCCGTTACCGCGTGATCTATGGGTCTCGGTGGCGCTCGCCGCGCTCGTTTTCGGCATCAGTTCGATCGAGCTGCGCACCGTGCGCGTCGTGCCGCCTCCCAAGACGTTCGACCCGCTGGTGATGGCGCGCGACGACCTCGAGCTCTTCGGCGCGATGGCCGACGAGCTGGCCAAGAAGGCGGAGGATCCCAAGTCGCTCGCGGCGATCCGCCGCTTCAACGGCCTGATCGAAGACATTGCGGCCCGGCGCCTGGACCGAAAAGAGGCGCTCGCCCGGCTGGGAGAGCTCGAGGCGGAGCTCGACAAGAGCCTCGACGCCGATCACGAGGCGAGAAAACTGGGACTGGAAGGGCTGGCCCGCGAGTTGTCACGCAGCGGCCTCACCAAAGCCGCGGCCGACGCGCTCCAGGAAGAGCGGCTGAAAGACGCGGAGAAGGCCGTGCGCGAGCTGGCCGAACGGCTCAAGAGAAAGGATCGAAAGCCGACCAAGGCCGAGATCGAGAAGCTGCACCAAGCGCTGCAGCGCGCCGGAAAGGTTTCGGCCGAGCGTAAGGCGAGCCTCGAGCAGCGCGCCAAGGAACTGGCGGAAGAGCGCGAAAGCCTGCTCAAGAAGCACAAAGGTGACCAGAAGGCGCTGGCTCGCGATGCCAAGGCCCAGGAAAACTCTCGCAAGCTTGAACGGCTGAATCGCGATCGACAGAAAGCCGACGCCGCGGCGAAAGAGATCAGCGACCTCGATCGCGAGCTCGCCGAGGCGGCCGAGCAGCTGAAACAAGACATGGGCAAGGGTGCCGAGAGCCTCGAGCAGGCGGCCGAGGGGCTGAACCAGATGGCGCGCCGCCAGATGAGCGAGCAAGAGAAGCGCGAGCTGCTCCAACGTTTGCGCGACCTGCGCGAAGTCGTCCGGCGCCAGGGCCAGGGCGGCGACGATCGCAAGAAGCAGATGGAAGAGTTCGCGAAGCGCGCGCGCGGACAAAAGGGCCAGGGCAAGGACGGCGAAGGCCAGGGCCAAGGGCAAGGCAAGGGCAAGCGCGGCAAGGGACAACCCGGTGGCCAGGGCTCGATGGAGCTCGTCGAGGTGCCGCGGATCGTCGAGGTGCCCGGCTCCGGCTCCGGCAAGCCGGGCGAGGGCGGCAGCGATCAACCGGGCAGCGGCAAACAGGCAGGCGCGGGACACGACGACGCCACACGCGGCGATCCCTCGAAGCTCGACGCCGAGACGCACGACGTCGCAGCCGCCGGTATCGACACCGGCGAGGGCACGGCTTCGGCCGAGGTCATCTCGGGCGCGGCCGAGCGCGGCTTCGTCGGCAAGGGCTATCGTGACGTGTTCGTGCAGTACGAAAACGTGGCCGAAGAGGCGCTCGAGAAGGACGATATCCCGCCCGGGTACCGCTTCTACGTCCGCCGCTACTTCCAACTGATCCGTCCGAGGGACTGAGAGCAATGGCAGAATCCGAACGCGTTCGCGACGAGGTCGAGGTCTTCCGCAAGAAGATCGGCAGGCTGCGCGAGGAGATCGCACGCATCATCGTCGGCCATCGTGAGGTGATCGACGGAGTGCTCACGTGCATGCTGGCCGGCTCACACGCGCTGCTCGAGGGCGTGCCCGGCCTCGGCAAGACGATGCTGGTGCGAGCGTTGTCGGGCGCGCTGGGGCTCGAGTTCTCGCGCATCCAGTTCACGCCCGATTTGATGCCCGCCGATATCATCGGTACGGTGGTGCTCGACGAGGCGCCCGACGGCAGGAAAATCTTCGAGTTCCGGCGCGGACCCGTGTTCGCGAACGTGGTGCTCGCCGACGAGATCAACCGCGCCACGCCGAAGACCCAGAGCGCCCTGCTCGAGGCCATGCAAGAGCACCGCGTCACGGTCGGGCGCACCACGCACACCATCGATGAGCCGTACCTGGTGCTCGCCACGCAGAACCCGCTCGAGATGGAAGGGACGTACCCGCTGCCCGAAGCGCAGCTCGACCGCTTCTTCTTCAAGCTCGACGTGCCCTTCCCGAGCCGCGAGGATCTGCACTCGATCCTCGACCGCACCACGAGCGATCACAAGGCCGAGCCGAGCCCCGTGCTGTCGCGCCCCGAGATCCTCGACATGCAAGAGCTCGTGCGCAAGGTGCCGGTGCCGCGGCACGTGCAGGACTACGCGATCCGCGTCTTGCAAGCGACGCACGCGGACGGCGAGGGCGCGCCGAAATCCGTGACGCGCTACGTGCGCACGGGCGCCTCGCCGCGCGGCGTGCAGGCGATGCTGCTCGCGGCCAAGGTGCGAGCGCTGTTCGAAGGGCGCTTCGCGGCCTCGGTAGACGACGTCAAGGCTTCTGCGCGCCCGGCGCTCCGGCACCGGATCCTCTTGAGCTTCGAGGGCGAGGCCGACGGCATCCGCCCCGACAGCCTGATCCAGGACATCCTCGAGGCGGTGCCCGCCGCCAAGGACTGAGCTCCGAGGCCGGCGAGTCATGGGCGTCATCGACATCTTCCGAAGGGTCTCTTCGCGGCCACCGCCGCCGAAGGCGCCGCTCTTCGACGACGAGTTCCAGCACAAGCTCGAGATGCTGGCGATCGTCAGCCGCCGCGTGTTCGCCGGCAGAATGCGCGCCGACCGGCGCAGCAAGAAGAAGGGCAGCGGCGTCGAGTTCGCCGACCACCGCGACTACGTCCCGGGCGACGATTTCCGTTACGTCGATTGGAACGCCTACCAGCGCTTCGCGCGGCTCCTGGTGCGCCTCTACGAGGAGGAAGAAGACCTCAGCATCTACTTCCTCGTGGATGCGTCGGCGTCGATGGGCTTCGGGCCCGGACGCAAGCTCGACCAGGCGCGCAGGCTGTGCGCGGCGCTCGCTTACGTGGGCCTCTCGAACCTCGACCGCGTGACGATCGTCTCGCTCGCCGACCGCGTGGTTTCCCGCATGCCGACCACGCGCGGCAAGGGGCGGATCTTCAAGGTGCTCGAGTTCCTCGAGAACGTGACGCCCGGCGGGCCGACGGATCTGGCGGAGGCGCTCCGCACCTTCGTCGCGCAGCACAAGCGGCGCGGGCTGGCGGTGCTGATCAGCGATCTCTACGATCCGGCCGGCTTCGAGGCGGGCATCAACGTGCTCCGGTACAACAAGTTCGAGCCGTACGTGCTGCACGTGGTCGACCCGCAAGAGACCAAGCCCGACCTGCACGGCGACGTCGTGATCTACGACTGCGAGACGGGCGAAGAGCGCGAGGTCACCGTGACCGAAGCGCTCTTGAAGCGCATGCACGAAGCCGTGCTCGACTACAGCAAGCAGATCGAGCATTTCTGCACCTCGCGCCAGGTGCCGTACTTCACCGCCGACGTGGACACGCCCTTCGAAGAGCACGTGCTTTCGTTGTTCCGTCGCGGCGGGTTCCTGAGGTGATGCGGCCGTGACGTTCGCGGGGTTACCTTTCGCGACGCTGGCGGCGGTGTTCGGTGGCGTGGCGGCGCTCACCACGGTGCTGTACATCCTCAAGTTGCGGCGGCGGCCGGTCGCCGTGCCGTTCGCGCGGATCTGGGACAGCGTGCTGCGCGATCGCGAGAGCAGCCGGCTGTTCTCGGAGCTCAAGCGCTGGCTGTCGTTGTTGCTTCAGCTCGTGCTGGTGGCGCTGATGGTGTTCGCGCTCGGCGATCCGCGGCTCGGTTTCGGCCGTAGCGACGGCAAGAACGTGATCGTGCTGGTCGACGCCAGCGCGTCGATGAAGGCCGTGGACGAGAGCCCGAGCCGGCTCGAGGCCGCGAAGGTCCAGCTGCGCAAGCTGGTGCGCGGCCTCGGTGCGGCCGACCGCGCGCTGATCGTGGAAATGACCATGTTGCCCACGCCGCAGAGCACGCTGAGCGGTGAGGCCGCCGAGCTCGAGGCGGGCATCGATCGCGTGCGCGCCGTCGACACGCCGGCCGATCTCGAGCGGGCGCTCGGGTTCGCGC